>JBAXBM010000030.1:0-14713 GCA_037141995.1 Candidatus Omnitrophota bacterium | reverse complement strand
AAGGCCCGGGTTCAACCCGCATTACCTTTTTCTATTGAAAAATGCGGGTTAAATACAAAACCAACCTCAAGATCAGCCCCACAGGCAACCGCAATCTTTTGCAGAAGCGAAAGGCTGTACCCCTGATAACGGTTGCTCTCATACCGGGAGATAGCTGATTTTGTCGTGTGGATCCTCTGGGCTAATTCCTCTTGGGTCAATTGCGCCTTATGCCGCAATGCTGCAATCTTTTCAGAAATAACCAGATTCTTATATTCCTGTTCAAAGTCCTCTCTGAAACTTTTATCCAGAAGCAATTTATCAGCGTAAGTTTTCTGACTCATAATAAGCGCCCCCTTTAACACGCAGTTCATAATCCTTTTTCAAATTAACAGCCCTCGCCAACTCCCTGTCATCCACTTTCTGACCCTTCTTCCGATAAGCATTCGTTAAAATAATCTTTCTGCCCTCAAAGAAAAAATTGAAAAACCGTTCCGCCATTGGCTTGAACTCGTAAATCTTTTCATGCTTGTCAACAATCCTGAATTTACCCTCATCAAACAACCTGCCCTCTTCCGCCATAAATTTGACCAACGCCAACAACTTGATCCTGACCAGACGATCAGTATTATCAAAGTATTCTTTAGCAGGCAAATCGCCTTTTTCGTTAAAATAAAATTCAACCTGAAACTTCTCGCCCTGATAGAAAATATACTCTTCAGACTTCATATCAATCCCATTTCAAAGTTAGCATACATGCTAACCAATGTCAACCCCGCTCCGCCAATGATGAAATCAAAACAACAGAAAAAACCCGTTCACAAAATACACCACCCCCACTGCCCCCAGCGCAAGTCCACACAGCCAGGCGGCTCTTTGCTTTAAAAGGGATCCGATGGCGGATAGCATGATGGCGATCTGGAAGAACATCACGGCCAGGCCGAAATTCCCGCCGTGGCGTTTAAGCTCATCCTGTTTGCCGGATATAGCCTCGGCTTCGGCCTTGATCTCAGCCTTTTCTTTGTCATAACGGACAATGTTTTCTTCCACGGTCTTAAGTTGTTGTTGGACATTGGTTTGAACTTCAGGTGTGACACTCTTGACGAGCTCGATCTTTAACAGATCGCGTTCCATTTCCGTCACATGCTGTTTGATGCTTTTAGACTGAAAATACGACCATTTGTTGGCTTCTTTCGTTGTCATGAGCTGGGTCTGGGTGGAATAACCACCGCCTCTAAGCGATCCGATCGCGGCACATACGGCCAAAATCGTGGTCGTCAACGCCACCCACTTGAGCCATTGCTCCTGAACTTCCCCTGCCATAAACACCTGCCTTTTATTATTGTTTTATCCTTTGCGCGCACGCCTTAACTGACCGCAAGCTGCCGCAATGTCGCGACCGCGCGGCGTGCGAAATGTTGTCACAATGCCCCGGCGTTCAAGGGCATGTTTGAAATGCATGATCTTTTCCTTGGACGGTGCCTGATACGGGAATTCACCCACAGGATTATACGCAATCAAATTGACCTTGCTGAGCCACCCGCGCAACAATCCGGCCAGCTCATCGGCACAGTGATCCGTGCAGGTTGTGTCCTTGATCAGGATATATTCAAACGTCACCTGACGGTTGGTGTCGCGGGCATAAGCACGACAGGCCTTCATCAATTCAGGCAATGGATATTTACGATTCACCGGCATTAAGCGGGAACGCAACGCATCAGATGATGCATGCAAGGAAACCGACAATTCAACCTGAAGCCCCTCGTTCGAAAGGCGCTTAATTCCCGGCACAACGCCGCAGGTGGAGATCGTGATGCGCCGCGCCGCGATCTTCATGCCTTCTTCCGCATTCAGCAAGCGCACCGCCTTAAGGACATTATCATAATTATCAAACGGCTCGCCGACCCCCATGAAAACAATGTGCGTCAATTCCCCCTGGCCCGCACACGCCCTGACCGCCCATAAAACCTGGGCCATGATCTCGCCCGTCGACAAATGCCGCTTCCAGCCACCCAGGCCGCTGGCGCAAAAACCACAACCGAACTTGCATCCGGCTTGCGATGAAATGCACAACGCCGCGCGTTTTTCTGTCGGGATAAAAACAGATTCAACCAGCTGGCCGTCTTCCATTTCAAAAAGAAACTTTTTTGCACCATCAGCAGAAACACGCCTATCCTTCTCCCGGATCACAGGAAATGGAATAACAGCAGCTAGTTTGTCACGGAGGATTTTGGGAAGCGAGGACATCTCTTCCCAGGAAAAAGCATGCTTTTTGTAAATCCAGTCAAAAACTTGAGCCGCACGATAGGCCGGCTCTCCCTGGGACTTTATAATCCCTTCCAACTCCACCAGCGTCAGCCCGCAAATATCAGCGGCCATGAACTATTTCTCACCGGCAACCGTAAACTGGCCTACCCTGCGAAATTTGTTATATCGGGCATCCAGAAGATCTTCGATATCCATTTTCTTCAGGCGGCCGATCTGACGCAATATCGCCGCCTTCAGCGCCTCAGCCACCTGTTCAGGATCATGATGCGCCCCGCCCACTGGCTCAGGGATAATTTCTTCAACAATGCCGAATTTGATCAGATGCTCACCCGTAAGCTTAAGCGCTTCAGCGGCTTCAGGCGCCTTTGACGCGCTGCGCCAAAGGATTGATGCGCAGCCTTCAGGTGAAATAACCGAATAATAGGCATTTTCAAGGATAATGATATAATCCGCCACACCGACCCCCAACGCTCCGCCGCTGCCGCCTTCACCAATAACCGTAGCGATGATCGGCGTCTTAATCTGTGTCATATCCCGCAGATTTTCCGCAATAGCCTGGGCCTGACCGCGTTCTTCAGCCCCGATACCGGGAAATGCGCCCGGCGTATCAATGAACACAATCACCGGCAGGCCAAAACGCTCAGCCAGGCGCATCAAGCGCATGGCCTTGCGGTAACCTTCAGGATGCGCGCAGCCAAAATTACGTTTAATATTTTCGGAAGTATCACGGCCTTTTTGCTGGCCCATAACCACCACCTGCTCACCATCAATCGTCGCTAACCCGCCCACAATCGCCTGATCATCCGCAAAAAGACGATCCCCGTGAAGCTCAATGAAATCCGTTGCTATCATCCGGATATAATCAAGCGTATACGGGCGTTTGGGATGGCGGGCAATTTGAACACGCTGCCATGAAGAAAGATGACTGTACGCCTTGGCCTTGGCTAGCTCCAGTTTTTGCTCAAGCTTCCTTATCTCCGGCCCCAGCTCAACATGCTTGTCGCTCAACCGCTGGAGTTCAGCAATCTTCTGTTCCATCTCGATAATCGGTTTTTCAAATTCTAACGCCATGAACAAGCCCCTCAATCTGCAATAATAACTGGTGTACCGCGCGGGACGATCTTGAACAACTCTTCAACATCCTGATTGCGCATGCGCACACACCCGGCTGTAACCTGCTGGCCGATCTTATCCGGCTGAACCGTTCCATGAATCCCGTAACTGGGGATATCAAAACCCATCCATCGGGAACCCAATACATTTTCAGGGCTTTCCGGAGGGATGGCCGCACCTGCCTTATACCAGACAGGATCCTCCAGCTTTGTCACAATTTTAAATGTTCCCACAGGCGTAGAATTATTGGCACCGGTTGAAACATTATATCGTTTGATCACCTCATCATCACTCTTGAGAATAAGCGTATTCTGGGACTTATCCACATGAATGGAAAATTTACCTGTCCAAATGCGCAACCGCTGCCCTAAACGCACAACATCTGAAGTAAGGCCATTGGATATCTTGACCAGAGCCATTGTAATATTGTACTGCTTGCAAATTTTTCCCAGCGTGTCCCCTGCCACCACCGTATGAATAACGGTTTTAGGCGTTTGAATATTAGAAAGTAAAATTTTCATATTGAGATCATACAAATCCTGCTGTATTTGCTCAATATTCTTTAAATCCGCATGATCTGCCAAAATCTGCTGATATGCCGTCTTGGCATCAAGCGTTTTCCCGTCCGTTTCAAGCGCCTTCGCCTGACGATAAAGATCATCCCCGGGATCATTGCCCATCTTCGATATCTTGTTACCGGCCTGGCCACACCCCGCGGATATCACCATAAATCCTATCGTTACCAATAAAACAAGAATTTTTTACACAGCCACCTCCTTCAATAAAACAACACCGCAAGAGTGACCCCTAGGATGGAACCAACAAAAACCTGAATCGGCGTATGCCCGACAAATTCTTTGATACGCGACACTTCAACGTGCTTGTGCCAGTACATATCATCAATAACCTTATTCAAAACCTCTGCCTGCTCACCCGACTGACGCCGGACGCCCTGAGCATCAAACATGGTAACCATGGCGAAAACCGCCGCAAGCGCGAACATCCCGGAATTAAATCCATACTCAATACCACAGCTTGTCGCCAACGCCGCGACCCCTGCCGCGTGGCTGGACGGCATACCGCCCGTACCGATAAACCAGCGAAAACTAAACCTCTTGCCGCGCATGATATTAATGGCAATTTTGATCCCCTGTCCAATAATCCAGACAGAAATTGTGATGATAAAAATTTTGTTCTGCATGATTTGAACAAAAGCACTTGGAAGATCAAAACTGGGCATATGCAAGTATTTTCATCCGACTAATGTGGTTTCTGATAAGCCCAGCTGATGTCATAACAACCAAGCTTCGTACAGGAGAGTTATTATATTATATAAGTCATAAAAAGCAAGGGGGTTTTCCCTCATTCCCAGGGTGAAAATGACCCGCGTCATTTGACCAAAAAATTACGTTATGCTATTATAAGTTTCTTAAAACGGCCCCCCGGCCGCACCCTTTAACCGCTTTATCCTGCACGCACCCCCTATTTAACTTTATTAACAGGGGGTTTTTTCATGCTCGCCAGATCATTCACTTTCGGACTCAACGGACTTGACGCCTACCCCATCACGATTGAAATCGATGTTGCCAAAGGCTTGCCGGCGCTTACCATTGTGGGCTTGCCAGACAGCGCCATCCGCGAAAGCAAAGAACGCGTCCGTTCAGCAATCAAAAATTCACATTTCACATTCCCATCCGCCAGAATAACCATCAATCTTGCCCCGGCCGATACACCCAAGGAAGGCCCCTGCTTTGACCTGCCCATTGCCTTAGGCCTCCTGGCAGCCACAGAACAAATACCCGCTAACATCCTGTCCCGCTTTGCTTCCCTGGGTGAACTTTCCCTCACCGGCAATATACAGCCCGTCTCAGGAAGCTTGCCCGCCGCCATCGCTTCAACCTGTACTCAAGCTAAACTTATCGAAGGGCTTATCGTCCCCTGCGGCAATGCCGAAGAAGCCGCGCTTGCCGAAAACGCCCGTATTTTTCCGTTCCGGACACTGGAAAACACCGCGCAATTCTTAAATAACCCTGACAACACCCTGCCATTCCAGCCAACCCATAATTCTATTCTGCCGGACAATATCCCCGACGGATTAAATTTCGCAGATGTCAAAGGGCAAAGCATCGCCAAACGCGGGCTTGAAATTGCATCCGCCGGAGGGCACAATGTGCTGATGATCGGACCTCCCGGCAGCGGGAAAACCATGCTGGCCCGTCGATTCCCTTCCATTCTGCCGCCCATGACCAGGTCCGAAGCCCTTGAAATCACAAAAATCCACTCCATCACAGGCTATGCCCGCTCAGGGCATTCACTCATTGCACAACGCCCCTTCCGCACCCCGCATCACAGCGCTTCAACTGTTTCTCTGGTGGGCGGCGGTTCAAATCCAAAACCCGGTGAAGTCACCCTTGCGCACAACGGCGTACTATTTCTGGACGAACTCCCTGAATTCGGCCGTTCTGCCCTTGAAGCCCTGAGGCAACCGCTGGAAGACAGATGCGTCACCATCGCCCGTGCCTCCAAAACACTGCGCTTCCCCTCAAAATTCACCCTCCTGGCAGCCATGAACCCCTGTCCCTGCGGGCACCTGGGTGATCGCAAGAAAGGCTGCTCCTGCAACAGCGCCCAAATCCAGCGTTACCAGACAAAAATCTCCGGCCCCCTGCTTGACCGTATTGATATTCATCTTGATGTTCCGGCATTAAAAACCGAAGACCTGTTGAATGCCCCTGCGGGAGAATCATCAGAAACAATCAGGGCGCGTGTTGTCGCCGCGCGTGCCAAGCAATGGGATCGTTTTAAAGGGGAGGAAGTTTGTGCCAATACCCAGATGGCCCACCGGCACATCAAGCAACACTGCATACTCGACAAATCTACACAAAAACTACTCAAAGACGCCGTAGAAACTCTGGGGATTTCCGCCCGTGCGCATGACAAGATCCTGCGCTTGGCCCGCACCATCGCCGACCTCGACGGGCTTAACAACATCAACACCGGCCATCTCTCCGAAGCTATCGGTTATAGACCACTGGACCGGTCAATTCATTAAATAACAATTAACGGAGGTTATCATCCATGATGATAACCTCCCGGAAAGTAATAACGAAAAACAGCGATTTTTTCATCCTTCAGAATGATGCAACAGGCAAAAATGATATAATTTATGAGAATTTTCTTCAGCCTGGGGATCATCAATAATAAACTTCATGCCGACTCGGTACGTGCCATCGGCATTGTCTGGGATAGACCACATCGATTCCGCTGTAAAATTCACCTGTCCGCTAAACGGGATCTCCATCACAATGCGGATTTTTTCACCTTTACGCAAATGCTGAGGACATTGAAGGCACCCTCCATGATGATGCACATCCACCATGCGTGCCGTCTCATACCGGGCCGGCCCGTCAATGATACGGTATTTTGCAGGCATATCAACAGCAAGTCTAATCCACTCCCTTTTGTTTCGTCCTTCGAGCATAACGACCCTCCTTCTAGGCATCCTTGATATTTCTCTGCAGTACAGGAACCTCTATTCCCTCAAGTTTAAACGCGGCGATCAAACGCCGGTTAATATCAAAACGCACATCCCAATAACAGCGCTGCGGGCACCAGAGACGCGCAAAAATATTAATCCCGAGATCTGTAAAATCAGCAACCCCGACTTTAGGCAGTTTATCCGCGGCAACATGCGGATTCGTCCGGATAACATCTTCAAGGATGCGGATCGCCCTGTCCAGATCCGCGCGGTAACTCACCAGGATTTTTATATCCACCCGCTTGCAATTAGAATAATTATGAATAATCTCGCCGATAATATGCTTATTGGGAATCACCACTGTTTCATTATCCAGCGTTGAAATGACCGTGCAGGAAAGCTTCATATCCATCACTTCACCAACAACCCCGGACACCTCAATGATCTCGCCGATCTTAAAAGGCTTGGTGAAAATAAGCGCCGCTCCCGACGCATAATTTGACAACGGGCCTTGCAGCGCGAAGCTGGTACCAAATCCGACAACAGAAATACCGGCAATAAACGGCGCAATCTCGATGCCGAACTTACTGAGCGCAACCACAAGGGCAAACAGCATGATCAGGAGGCGGATAGCTCCTGCGATAAACTTGGAAACAGTAATATCAACATGGCGGTCATCAAAATATTTCTGCGCGCCGCGCGCGGCATACTGGGCCATAAACCAACCCAACGCCAGGACCACGCATCCCCCCAAAACCTGAAACGCATACTTAACCACATACATCATGATCATATGAATAATTTCCTGAACCGCGCCCAGATGCTCCTGCGCCGCAGCCGCAAGCGGAACTGCAGTCTCTCCCGCCGAAGCCGTCGACATTAAAAATAAAAATCCTGACAAACAAAATAAAACACGGTGCATGGCCAACAACCTCCCATTATTAAAAAACCGAGCCTCCTGCTTTAATCGCTCATCATTAAAGCATGGAGACCCGGAGGTTACAAGACAAAAAACCTGCACTATTTAAGAATCAAACACCCGCCATCATGGCCTGGACATCCGCCTCAGCCGTAGCTGTCTTTTTAATCCCGAATTTTTGCACCAGGACAGCCGTCACGTTAGGCGATAAAAACGCAGGGATCGTCGGTCCCAGGCGAATATCCCGAACACCAAGGTATAACAACGCCAAGAGCACCGCCACCGCCTTCTGTTCATACCAGGCGATATCATACGAAATCGGCAATTTGTTAATATCATCAAGCCCCAGCACTTCTTTTAATTTAATCGCCACAACCGCCAATGAATAAGAATCATTGCACTGCCCGGCATCAAGGACGCGTGGGATCCCGCCGATATCGCCCAGCGGCAATTTATTGTAACGGTATTTCGCGCAACCTGCCGTCAGGATAACGCTATCCGCCGGCAACTGTTTGGCCACATCGGTAAAATACTCACGGTCTTTCATCCTGCCGTCGCAACCAGCCATTACCACAAAACGCTTGATCGCGCCTGATTTAACCGCGGCAATAACCTTATCCGCAAGCGCCAGAATTTGCCCGTGCGCAAAGCCTCCGATAATCTCACCGGTCTCGATCTCCCTCGGCGGCGGGCATGTTTTCGCCTGCCGGATAATGGCACTAAAATCCTTACGTGCACCTTGACCATCAGGACGATCCGCAATTTTCAAAGCACCGGGATAACCCACGGCGCCCGTCACATAAAGACGGTTCAAATAACTCCCTTTTACCGGAATAACACAGTTGGTTGTCATCAGGACCGGCCCGTTAAAACTTTCAAAATCCTCATTCTGATGCCACCAGGAACCGCCATAATTACCGACGAGATTGTCATACGCCTTAAGGCGCGGATAATAGTGCGCCGGCAACATCTCGCTATGCGTATACACATCAACGCCTGTACCTTTTGTCTGTTCCAGAAGGTCTTCCAGGTCACGCAGGTCATGCCCGGACACGAGGATCCCCGGGTTTTTCCTGACCCCCAACTGAACTTTGGTAATTTGCGGCACACCATACGTTATCGTATTGGCCTTATCAAGCAAAGCCAGCGTCTTCACCACACATCCGCCAGTGGCCAGCGTCAGGGCCACCAATTCATCGACAGGAAGATCTTTCGTCGTCGCTGCTAAAGCTGTAACAATATGCTCATAAATCTCCGCGTCTTCATACCCCAGTTCCGCCGCATGATGCGCATAAGCCGCGATCCCTTTAACCCCATACGTGATCAATTCACGCAAAGACCTGACATCCTCATTGACCGTAGCCAGAACACCCGCTTCGGAAACAGCCTTCCCCGCCGCATCAAGACTGACCACCGCACATCCCGGGAGCGCCGCCATCTCTCCGCCGCAGGAACAACCACAGCCTGAACCGCACCCGCCAAGCGCACGCACACGCCATTCATCACGGATTTTTTCCGCGTCTTGAATATACTTACTCAACGAATCCCCGTCGAAATTCGCATTCGTGATCGTCGTAAACAACGCCGTTGCCAAAAATTTCCTCGTGCTGTTATCAACCTTCATACCTACCTTGCGCGCTTCAGCAACCCAAAAAGCAATCCCTTTAACAAGATAAACCAGAAGATCCTGCTGGTCCGCCACCGTGTCAACCTTGCCGCAAGCCCCTTTGACCTTACAACCGGTCCCTCCGGCTGTTTCCTGACATTGAAAACAGAACATACTCATTGTGCCCTCCTTGTTTTATCGAAGAATAACATCACTTAACACATACGCGTCAAAGCTGGAGGTATGCCGCGGATGCGAGTTCAGAAACCAAGCTTTCTACAATTCTTCCCCAGAAAAAGCTGTTTCTGCTGTCTGAGCAGCAAGGCATACCGCAAGCTTTAACAATAACAAGTACGAACCACACTTATCATTAACACCTATGAAACAATATTCCCCTTAAGAGATACCGTGTATTCCTTGATGGGAAGCTCCTTCCCCGAACGCTTTAGCGCCTCTTTCACAATCGACACCGTTCCCCCGCAACACGGCACCTCCATCCTAACCACCGTCACAGACTTGATATGATTCAAACGAAAAACATCACCCAGCTTCACCACATAGGCCTGCGCATCCTCATCCAGCTTCGGACAAAATATAACCAACACCTTGCCCTGCAAAAATTCCTGATGAAAATCACCGTAAGCAAATGCCGCACAATCCGCACTCACGAGAAGATCGGCATCCTTGAAAAATGACGCCAACGGATTAAGTAATTTTAACTGCACCGGCCACTGCCGCAACGCCGACCCCGTCGGGGCATTTTTTTCTTTAGGCGCATAAGCCTCATCCTGCCGAAAATCCTGCGTCATGCTTCCCGGACACCCGCAAGGTAAAGCCCCATGATGAACAGGCTCCGGCACGACAAAATCCTCCGCCTCACGTTCTTCAAGTGAAATAGCCCCCGTCGGACATTCCCCCAGACACGCGCCAAGCCCGTCGCATAAAGCATCCGCCGCCAAGCGCGCCTTACCGCCAATAATGCGGATCGCTCCTTCATGACAGGAAGGGATACAATCCCCACACCCATTGCACTTGCCCTCATCAATTTTTACGATCTTTCTTTTCATAAGACTCCTTACTAATGGGATAATATAGGTATCATTAATCTATAAAAAAATTTAGGACATTCTATCTCATGTTAATCTCACACATATCCAACAATAATCTACACTGTAGGGACGGGTTTTAAACCCGTCCATTACCGAGATGGTCACAGACCTACGGCCGCATCAAATCCGCCAGCGTAACCCCCTTAAGCCGATCGACCAGCATCTTTTCCGCCGCCTTGAGTTCCCGCCGTAACGGGCATGCGGCCACACACTGACAAAGCTTCTTCTGAAAAAGACAATCACTGAGCGAAAAATCTCCCTGAAAGATCCGCATCAAATCGATCAAGCGGATTTTCCCGGGCGGCATGGCAAGGGTGAATCCCCCGTTGTACCCTTTCACCGACACCAGATACCCCTCCTTCTGCAACTGCTGAAGGATCTTGCGCATGAACGGCCGGGGCAATTTCAAATCACGCTGAATATCCACCGTCGAAACCCTCTGCCCCACACGCCCCCCCATATAAAGAAGCGCCCGTGCCGCATAGTCTGTATTGCGTGTGAAAAGATTCATGTATTAATGATACCATATAAGTACCATTTGTAAAGCCTTAAAAACCGGCTTCATTCCGCCGGTTTTTAAGGACATCAGCACCATCACACTATTTCAACCCAAGGAATAGCGACAAATCTTTCACCGGCGCTATCCCCAGGATCACCGGCATCAAACCCGGCGCATCTTTGAACTGCTTGATCAACGCCGGATCCATATCTTTCATCACCCCACTGCCGTCACCTTTAAGAGACAGCTTCAACATATCCGCGTTAAAATCGATACCACCTGTTGAGGCAAAATCACTCGCCCCTTTATTAGTTAATTTATTCAAATTAAGAGATACACCCAATTGATATTTTGGAGATAATAAAAAACCATCACCATTCGGGAAAACTTCACTGGTTGATATCTTTGCATACGCCCACATACCATAACCAAGATTTCTCTTAACCTGAAAACCTGCAACCCACTTACCACGCTCTAAGCCCAACATTACATCATTCACTGGTCCTTCACGCCAATTTGATCTTATTAAATATGATACTTTACCATCACCCGCCACCAAAGTTTTTGCCGCCTCTATCGTCCATCCAGCTTTATTTAATTCGAAACTCTTCACTCCCACAAAAGGTCCATCCACCGTCAATCCCGTCGTAAGATGAGATTGAGCCCACGGCACTTTTACCCCCGCAGCAGCCAATATTTGCATAAGAGATCCTTGCACCAAATTAACAGTTGCTACGGTGCGCGCCAATTCCATATTATGCTTTATTAACGGAACCTTGTCTCTTCCGCCAGCTTGTATCGCTAACAAACGCACATACTCTTGAGCACCTGTACCATGCAGCGAATCTAACGATAATCTTTCTAATAACCGCTCATTCATCAAATGATATTTAATAAATCCACGAAGACTCACTTCGCCTCGCCCTGCCGCTTCAATAATTTCACCTGTTTGCGCTGAGAACCAATTCACAGGGGCCGCCGTTATCGCCAGATCATCATCAAGTACCTTTTCCCAATCAGTACTGCCTTCTTTTAAACCTATCTTAACGTAAGACGCTCCTCCGAATTTTATATGCAATGCCAAAGGAGACCAGACGTCTGATTTTCCTGCCGTATAATAATGCGCCAGAACTTCTTCCGCTTCCAGCTCAAAATATGGGAGAAACATGGTTGCCGCAGTCAATAAAACCCCTGGACCAGAAAATTGTTCTTGTGCCGTACCTGGTATACGCATAGGCCAAGCGTTGTTGGCCGCATCTCCCGTCCAGCGATCCAGGGCTGAAAGATTGGCAGGATTATACAACACAGACCCCACCGACAATGATGGAGCTAATGGAACATCAAAAACAGGCTCTGCCTTCAGAAAAGATGGCGCAACAAAAACACTGCTCAAAGCCAAAAACGACCCAACAACCAGTGTCTTTAACGCCCTCAACGGCTTGGTAATCATGGCATTTTCGTGCTCAGGCAAAACAATCCCGCCTGAAAAATATTTCCTTGGGAAAACCACCCCCGTTCCCTCATCTTTTTCTTCCCTGATATAATTATATGCCCCCTGCTTGAAGGCCTCGACATACCGGGCAAAAATCTTTTCTTTCTCCCTGGCATCATCAATATTCACACCGCGCACTTTATTTTTGTCCATATATACCTGCGCCAGGATACTTTCCTTAAAGCGCTTCTTGTACCACATCGCCAGGATATAAGAACGGTACACCTGCCTTAACTGCACAAAATTCCGGCCCTCATTGATCTCTTTCTCCAGGACAGGCACAATGACTTCACGTAAAATATCCCTGGCCTTACCGCCCATTGGATTTTCCGCCACGGCTGAGGATGAAGAAGCCTCCGCGTCCTGTGACGGCAGGCGATTATTCTTTTCCGCCAGATAATCCGTCTCAAGCATAACCCTCAAATGATTGTCACCAATAAGCGCGGCACCTTTATCTTCAAAAACTTCGGCGACATCCGGTGTGATCCAGACTTTATTGAATGTATCAACCGGGATATTTACCGTGCCATACAATTCATAGGCTTTGGCATAAATCTTTTTCCAGAATTCCCTGCCCGTGTCTTCTTCCGGATACATCAAGCTTGACGTGATCTGCTTGAGGATATAATCCTGGGCCAGAAGGTCCCTTCCCATAAGCGTGGCGCCGAAAGAATCAGGGACAATACGGTTTTTCTCGTAGGGCGAAAGGTTGACCCACATATCCTTGTCAGGTATGGTGAGCGACGCCATAAAATAACGGATGAGCGCAAGGTATTCTTCTTTATCTGCCCCCGAAACTCCCGCCGCATCAACCGGCCCGCCGTCGCCCGGATCAAGGAGAAAATCCATCTTGAACGGATTCGAAGGATCAATCTTGATCCCTTTCAGGATCGGAGGGTTATAGGGCGCTGTCAGCTCTATCCTTGTTCCCGGCGCGGGTAAATTCAGGACTTGCTGGGCATACGCCAGCGGCACGCTTGCCACCACAAATACCACCGCCGTTACAACGCTTGTTATTTTTTTAATAATACCACCCATACCCTACATACCCCTCCTTCAATGATGTCAAACAATCACATGCTATTTTTATCCAGACCACCTGTATCAGAGACACAAAATCCCCTAAACGCATCGATGGAAGTATAGAACATTAAAAGATATAAAAACAAGGTCAATCAGGAAGCTCTGGGGGAAATACGATATTATTAATACGATCTTTGAAGGAAAAACTTCTGCGGAACTCGCAGAAAAAGAAGAGAATTATGCAGGTTCACCCGCCGGCAGGGCCGTGCGGATAGCTTCGAGGAGTTCTTTATTATCCCAGGGCTTTTCAAGGATACGGCATATCCCACCGTCATTAAGCTCGCCGGAGATACGCGCCAGATCCAGGTACCCTGAAATCATGATCGCCCGAATACGCCCATAACGCGCCCTGACGTGAGATAAAAATTCATCGCCGGTCATCTGCGGCATGCGATAATCCACGATCATCAGATCCACCGCCCCCAGCCGGCTTTCAAGAATTTCAAGCGCCTGAATCCCGCCGGAAGCTGTTAAAACCTCATAGTGTTCAAACGCCAGGCAACGCTTGATGCTGTGCAGAATGCCAAGCTCATCATCGACACACAGGATAACCGGAAACTTCATTGCGGCGGAAGGCATCAGGCTAATATTCGAGATGATCGCCTTTAATCCGGCGATAATAACACCCGAAACGGGTCTGCCCGGAAGCATCTTTCACATGGCAGGACCCCTTGCCTTTCATGGTTACCAGATAAAGAAGAGAATTTTGTTCGCAATTGACCCTGATCTCAACAATCTGAAGCTCATCACCGGACGTCTTGCCCTTGATCCACAGCTCATTCCGCGAAGTGCTCCAGAATGTGGCTATCCCGGAAGAAAGCGTATGCCGTAAAGCCTTTTCATTGGCATAAGCCAGGATTAAAACCTCCTTGCTCCCAGCGTCTTGCACCACAACCGGAACTACCGGCTCCTGGCTTTGCGCAACCTTCACAAGCTTGTCAAAGTCGATCAGGATATCCGTATTATTCTCCAGGACAGCACCCGTAACATCCCCAGGATAATTCTTGCGGTTCATACAATCCCCTTATTTCGCATAAAGTTTAGCGAACTGACGCGGTTTTCTGGCCTTCCAGTTAGCGTTGTGGTACGCATAACTAACAATCAGCGGCAGAACGCTTGTTGCCTCTGCGTACACCATCTGCTCAAATACCGTGTCCACCTTTCCCC
>JBAXBM010000029.1:0-14894 GCA_037141995.1 Candidatus Omnitrophota bacterium | reverse complement strand
GGTATCTCAAACGAAGAGTGAATCGGTTATCCGGGCGCTGGGATATGTCAAGGCGTTTGTGGAATCCATGGAAAACCGTTGAAAGCGGGGGGATTCTGTTATAATTAATTTTTATTTTAACGGGCGGATTGTTTTTTATTTAATTCACAGGAGCGCGGGATTTATATGACGTATTTTTTCAGGGTCAATTTTTTCATCACCGGAGTGATGTTGATATGTGCCTGCGCTATGCCTGTTTCGGCAGCAACGGTTAAAGATAAGCCGTCTTCCCGTGTTAATTTTAATACGGTCATTGAAAAAGCCAGGGCCTTATCTTCTCAATCTTATAAAATGCCGGGGCAGGATTTGCCCGAATCGCTGAAGCAGATAGGGTATGACCAGTGGCGGGATATTCGTTTTATACCATCGAAAAGCCTCTGGCGCGGCGGCCGCAACCTGTTCCAGGTTCAGTTTTTTCATCCCGGATTTATTTTTCAACAGCCCGTGACGATTCATTATACGGACCGGCGGGGTGCCCATCATGTTCCGTTTTCACCGGACTTGTTTGATTACGCCAAGCCGGGTATCCGTGAGAAGATTTCTGGGGATCTCGGGTTTGCCGGTTTTAGGGTTCATTATCCGATCAATACCCCCCAATATGCTGATGAGGTTGTGTCTTTTTTGGGTGCCAGTTATTTTCGCGCGTTAGGCAAGGGGCAGTCGTATGGAATGTCGGCCAGGGGGCTTGCCGTTAACACGGTTGAAGATGTTGGTGAGGAATTCCCATATTTTACAGAATTCTGGATTGTTCATCCTGAGTCGGAAGGGAAAGAGATCGTTGTGTATGCCCTGCTTGACAGCCTGAGCGTGGCCGGAGCGTATCAATTCGCGATCAGTCCCGGTGAGGAAACCTCTGTGCAGGTTAAAAGCGTGCTGTTTTTTCGCAAGAAAGTTCAAAAACTGGGGATTGCGCCGCTGACATCCATGTTTTTTTTCGGAGAAAACGCCACGGTTAACAGTGCCGGGGATTTCCGTCCCGAGGTGCATGATTCCGACGGATTATCGATGCAGATGAAATCGGGGGAATGGATCTGGCATCCGCTGGAGGCACCTTCACGGCTGATCGTTAATTCTTTTGGCGGCGGTCAACCGCTGGGGTTTGGCCTGATGCAGCGGGATATTAATTTTGATCATTACCAGGATCTGGAGGCGCGTTATGAGCGGCGGCCGAGTGTGTGGGTTGTGCCCCAGGGAGACTGGGGCAAGGGGCATGTTGAGCTTATTCAGATTCCGACAAGCAATGAATATAACGATAATATCGGCGCGTACTGGGTTGCAGAACAAACGCCTGACGCGGGAGATGTCCGGAGGTATGATTATACTCTTTTCTGGCATACCGCGGGCCGGCGGCTTCCTCCGGCGCTGCATGTGACAGCGACAAGGATTGTTAAAAAACAGGACAGCATGATGTTCGTGGTTGATTTCAACGGCACGGAGGCCGTATCAATGCCGGCGGGTAAAGAGCCGGTGCCGGATATTCAGATTTTTAACGGGCACAGGGTCGAACGCGCCCAGGTTATAAGAAATAATGCTGTCGGAGGATGGCGCCTTATCCTCGTTGTGAAATTCTTTCAACCGGGAATTTTGCAGGAGATGTTGCCGCATCAGCCGCAGGCGATCGATCTGCGTGTGTTTCTTAAGGATGGTGATGCGCCGATAACAGAAACATGGAGTTACACCTGCCTGCCTTAAGGCGGGATGGTTGCATCTACAGGGGGATTATGCCGGCGGGAATAAATGATATGTCAGTTGATGCGCATGAACCGGTGGCTGCGGTGCGTGAAACGCTGTTTATTTATCTGCGCCTTGCGGCATCGGCGGAGCGGGATGCGGCGGATCTGGTGGATACAACACTGGCACGGCTTGCGGGGGACAGCGCTTCTCCGGCAGGTATTGCGGCGGCGCGTGTTTGGCCTGTTTTCAGCGAGGTGCTGAAAGAGGCGGGTCAGGTGCCTGATGCGCGGTTTCAGGCGTTATTTGACGCATCGGCCCGTCGTCCTTTGCAGCGCACGCCGATGGGGTACCGCCCGTTTGATCATTTGGTGCCGTTCAAACATGATGTGCGTCATCTGGTCCGTTTATTTTGGCGTCGGATGTCTTTTTTCAGCCTTGTTATTGCCTCAACAGCGGCCGCGGCGTCTGCCATGACGCTGATATTGAGCCCGCAGGCGTTTTCTCCTTTTAGCCCGTGGATTATTTGTGTTTTCACATTTTTGTTCGGGTGGATATCCGTCAATTTTTGGACGGTGATTTTCGGGTTCGCGATTTCCCTGCGCGGGCAGGATGATCATTTGCCGATCCCCGCGGCCCTTGCGCCTATCCCTGAGGGCTGCCAAACGGCTATCATTATGCCGGTTCATCATGAGGACGTGAAGCGGATTTACGCGGCGCTCCAGGCGATGCATGAGTCGCTGGCGGAGGCGGGCGTGCTGGATCATTTTGATTTCTTTATTTTAAGTGATTCAGCGCAGCCGGGCCAGCAGGTTGATGAGGAAACCGGCTGGGCCAGGCTGTGCCAGAAGGTGAACGGGTTCGGGAAAATTTTTTACCGGCGCCGTAAATTGCATATTCATAAAAAAAGCGGGAACGTCACTGATTTTTGCCGGAGGTGGGGCGCCGGATATAAATATATGCTTACCCTTGATGCTGACAGCCTTATGGGCGGAGAGCTTCTGGTCCGCCTGGTTAATATGATGGAAGCGCGGTCGGATATCGGGATATTGCAGACCGCGCCCATGGCCATGAATCAGACCAGCCTTGTGTCCCGCATGCAGCAGTTTTCCGGACATGTTTACGGGCCGATTTCTTTTGCGGGGCTTCGGTTCTGGCAGCTGGACGAGTCGGGGTTCTGGGGGCATAATGCGATTGTCCGTATGGAGCCGTTCATGCGTTATTGTGTCCTGCCCAAACTTTCAGGCGGCCCGCCATTCGGCGGGCATATTTTGAGCCATGATTTTGTTGAAGCGGCGCTGATGCGGCGGGCTGGTTTTGGCGTCTGGCTTGCCCATGAGCTCAAGGACAGTTATGAGGAGCTGCCTCCCAACCTGCTGGAAGAGCTGGAGCGCGACCGGCGGTGGTGCCAGGGGAATATCCAGCATTTACGCCTGATGTTCATGAAAAACATTGCGTTGGGTCACAGGATTCTTTTCCTGAATGGTAATTTATTTTATTTCTCGTCATTCATGTGGTTTTCCCTGTTGATATTGATGACGAGCAATGCCATTGTGAATTTTTTTCATAAGACTGTTTATTTTTCGGCGGCATGGAGCCTTTTTCCCCGCTGGCCAGTTGAATACCGTGAATTGTCGATCCATCTCCTGATTGTTACGGCGGTGTTTCTCTTCACGCCCAAAGTGCTCAGCCTGCTTTTGATTGTACTCTCGCCGGAAAAGCTGGCGCGGTTCGGCGGTTTCTGGCGCCTCCTCGGGAGCGTTCTCCTGGAAACATTTTTTTCTGTTTTTCTTGCGCCCATCAGGATGATTTTTCATACCTGGTACGTGGTCCTGAATTTGAGCGGCCAGAAACTGATGTGGAAGCGGCAGGTGAGAGACCTCAAGAAAACATCTGTCGGCGAGGCTTTCCGCGCCCACTGGACGGGAAGCCTGGGGGCATTGGTATGGGCGGTTGTGGCCTATGCTGTTAACGAAACCTTGTTTTGGTGGGTATCGCTCATTGCTGTGCCCCTCATTTTAGCTGTCCCTATTTCAGTTCTTTTCAGTTATCCGTCGATAGGCCTTTTTTTCAGAAAAATCGGTTTCTTCCTGACACCGCCTGAAATTGAGCCGTCGAGGGTGTTGTCCCGGTTTCAGGAGCTTTTTTACGGCAAGGATGAGCGTTGATTTATTAAGGTGATCATTAAACAAGGAGATATCGATGAAAAAGTTTACAGCGGGTATCGGGATGTTGGGGGTGATTATGTTTGCGGCAGCAGGATCAGCGGGCGCAGCAGTGACAGGGGCAGTAAATACGCCGGCGGGACAGGTCTCGGCGCAGGTGATCCTTGATCCCAAGGCGCAAGAGATCATTGACCAGTCAAAGTTATCCGGGACTGCTGCGCAGCAGGAAAGTTTTTTAGTGACCAGGGCCAAGGCATTGATGGGTGAAGGAAAATATGAGGCGGCGGTAAACCTCGCGAATTATATCCTGACAACCCTGAACGCCAAGTCGGCGGGGGCACAGGATATTTTGACAACAGCCAAGCAGAAAATCGCGGATATGGCCCGGCAGAAGCTTGCCGGTGTTTTGACTTCCTCTACGCCGGCGGCCACGGGGACTTTGACTCCGGCGCAGCAAAAAGCGGCAGCTGCCAGGGAAAAAGCGGACAAGGTCGCCGGACATGTCCAGGGGATCCTGGGTGCTTTCGGCAAATAATGCCCGGCAAGGTGTTGAAGGCGGATCGGCGGCATGCCTGACCAGGGGCGTTATGACGCATGGCTTTCTACCCGTCAGGACGACTGGGAGTCGCGGTGCCGGCATTGCGGGACCTGTTGCGGGGCTTTTGATGATCCCTGCCGGCATCTGGATATGACAGCGGGCGGCAGTTACCGCTGCCTGGTTTATCCGGATCGTTTTGGCGTGCGTCAAACTGTCGGCGGGCAGGCGTTCATTTGTGTGCATATCCGGCAGAAACTCGGGACATCCTGGCCGGGTGATGCGCATTGCGGATATAAGAAAGGCACGGCATGACGGCAGGTGATAATATTCCCGGATTTAATAATGCTGATGCGTTGCAAGCGGCCCGGGGTGACCTGGCGGCGTTCCAGCTCCGATTGATTGAGGCGGAGAAAATGTTGTCGCTGGGGCAACTGGCGGCCGGCGTTGCGCACGAGATCAACAATCCTCTGGGGTATATCAGCAATAACCTTGTTGTGCTGGGGCAATATGTCAGGAAGATTGAGGAACTTTTACAGGTTTACGGCGAGCTTGAAGGCGAGGTGCGACGTTTGCCAATGTCCGACAAGATGGAAGCCATGCCGATCCTTGAAGCGATGAAGCTTGAAGTCGATGCCGCGGCGGTCTTGTCGGAGTTTCGTGAAGTGCTTGCGGAAACCAGCGAGGGGGTTGAACGTGTCAAAAAGATTGTCATTGACATGAGGGCTTTCGCGCGCGCGGATAAGGAAGACCTGGCGCTGGCGGATATTCACGCGGCACTTGATTCCGCGCTTCATATGATGCATCATGAGGTCAAATACGGGATTACCGTGACCCAGGAGCGCGGCAATATTCCGCTTATGATGTGTTATCCGCGTCAGCTGGCGCAGGCTTTTATTAATCTTTTCATGAATGCGGTCCAGGCGGTTGATCCGCGGAAGGGGCGGATTCATGTGAAGACGTGTCTGCGGGAAGGGGTGGTTGTTATTGAGTTTGAAGATAATGGCAGCGGTATTGCGGCGGATGTATTGCCGCGGATTTTTGATCCTTTTTTTACAACCAAAGACGTGGGCAAGGGATCCGGACTTGGGCTTGCAGCGGTTTATGGTATTGTCCGCCGGCATGGCGGAGAGATTCAGGCGCGCAATGTTCCGGGCGGCGGTGCGGTTTTTACGTTGAGCTTGCCGGTTAAGGGGGCGTGATGATCTGCGGAGGGGGCTATATGCGGGCAATCCTGATGATTATTTTCTTGAGTGGTGTGGTGACGGCTTTCGCGGCAGATGCGGTTATTACGCCGGAGAAAGAGGTGCCGCACGTGACCTGGGTTATGGAAACACCGGATTACTGGATCCGGCGTCATCCTGCTCCGGATCAAGTGATCATGACGCCTGCCCGCATTAAAATCTTTAATAAAGCCTTGTGCGCCAAGAGTCTTACCGATGACCTGGGTGCCATGCCGCTTATACTGTCCGGGAAGTCTGTTCGGGAGGATATTGAAAAGAAATTGTTCGGGTTGAAAAAGAAAGGCTTTTTCCGCAAGGATGGCGCGCCGGTCAAGGCTTCTTTTTATACGTTCCTTGATAAAAATGCGGCGCCGGATGAGGTCCCTCGGCGCGTTGGGGTGCGCCCGGCATTGACGACAGCCTTCACGCGCCAGCGGATGGTGCCGACGGATGAACCTTTTTACCGTCTTCCGGGCGATATTCATTTTGATCAGGCGCAAAACAGCGGCATTGATCCCGGCGTTCCTTTGGCGCTTCTCCATGAGAGTGATGACGGGGAATGGTTTTTTGTTAATGATGGGATTTCTACCGGATGGGTGAAGGCCGCGGATGTTGCCCTGGTGGATGAGCCTGTGTGGCGCGATTTTATTTCGCCCCGGAAGTTTGTTGTTATCACATCTGCGCGTGCACGTATTTTTAAGGATGAAAATATGTGGGAATCATTGGCCGCGGGAAGGATGGGCGCGCGTTTTATTCTCAAGCGCGTGAAAGGTAAGGCCGCTGAAGTGATATTTCCTCAACGGGGGGATGACGGGAAGGCGCGGATGATCAGTGCTTTTATTCCGCGCGCGGATGTGAGCCCTGATTATTTGCGGTACACGCCGCGAACGATTATCAGGCAGGCGTTCAAGCTTTTTGGAATGCCCTACGGCTGGGGGGATGCCGACGGCGGGCAGGATTGTTCGCGGTTTGTTAACATGGTTTTTGCCACTGTCGGGATGGCTTTGCCGCGTAATTCTGCGGAACAGGGCCGCAGCGGGCTTGCTTCGGCTGAATTTGACAACCGCTTCAATACGGTTGAAAAATTTGTTTCCATCGCAGGCCGCGGGGTTGGGGGCGCCACCCTTTTGCGGCTTAAAGGTCATATTATGCTTTACTTAGGTGAAGTTGATAAGCGGCTGTACGCCATCCATGCGGCCTGGGCTTATCGCGTGCCTTCCCGTATGGGAGATGTAACCCGGGTGCTTGGGCGGGTGGTTGTCAGTGATCTTTCGCTGGGGAAGGGGGCCGGGCAGGGGGCTTTGCTGGAACGTATTGTGGCGGTTAGATTTTTGGGGGATAAAGAAAAAGATTGACGTTTCAGGGCATATGGGGCATTATAATGTTTAATTAAGGTAGCGATCTGGACACGAGCAGCCCACCTCATAATCCCGCCTCATTACCTGCAAACTAAAAATAGAAATAGAAAGAAGAATTGAAACATGACTAACACGAACACAGTAACAACTTTTTTTGGGCTTGGCATTGCGCCGAAACTGCTCGAACTGCTTGAGCGGATGAAGTTCAAGACGCCGACACCTATCCAGCATAAGGCAATCCCTTTGGCTACGGAGGGTAAAGATATCATGGGTATCGCCCAGACCGGGACCGGCAAGACGCTGGCATTTGCCATTCCCATGGTTCAGCGCCTGGCGCAGGGCACACATAACGGGCTGGTGATTGTTCCAACACGTGAACTGGCGATTCAGGTTGATGAAACTGTCAACAAGATCGGACAGCCGTTTGGGTTAAAGACCGTTGTCCTGATCGGCGGTGCGTCTATGGAAGACCAGATCCGCGGTATCAAGAAGGGTGCGCGCATCATCATTGCGACACCTGGACGGCTCATTGATCACGTCCAGCGCGGGACGGTAAGGCTTCAGAATACAAACATCCTTGTTCTTGACGAGGCTGACCGCATGTTTGATATGGGGTTTGCGCCTCAGATTGAACAGATCCTGCAGGAAGTTCCCAAGGACAGGCAAACCATGCTTTTTTCTGCGACAATGCCGCGCGATATCATGAGCATGGCGTCGCGGCATATGAAGCTTCCGATTAATATCGAGGTTGCGCCGCAGGGGACCGCGGCCGAACGGGTGTCCCAGGAGATGTTTGTGGTCCGCCGTGAAATGAAAAACCTCCTTTTGGAAAAGTTATTGGCGCAGTATCGCGGGTCGGTTCTTTTGTTCACCCGCACCAAGCATGGCGCGCGGAAACTGACGCGTGATATCAAGGTGATGGGGCACAGTGCTGCGGAAATCCATTCTGACCGTTCCCTGGCTCAGCGCAAGGCGTCGCTGGAGGGATTCAAGGTCGGGCGTTACCGAGTGTTGGTGGCCACGGATATCGCGGCGCGAGGGATTGATGTTAAAGGGATCGAGCTTGTGATTAATTTCGACCTCCCTGATGATGCCGAGAATTATATCCACCGGATTGGCCGCACCGGCCGCGCGGGCATGGAAGGCCGTGCCATTTCTATCGCGACACCGGATCAGGCAGACCAGGTGCAGGCGATTGAGCGCATCATGCGTTCGGAGATCAAGTTAATTCAGCACCCGGAAGTTGAAACACAGACGTTGTATCGTGCCCAGCCGGGTGCGTCAGCGGGCGGCCGCAGGGGGGGGAGCGGCAGCCGCAGTTTTGTGAATAAAACTTTTGCACGCGGGCGCCGCCGGTTCCGTTAAGAAACCTGGAGCCAGTCCTTAATATCCGCGGTGGGCGCTGATATCAGGGAGGCAAATTTTGTTCTGGCAGTTTAAAAGCCTCCGGCAGAAAATCCGGGGGCTTTTTTTAATATAGATAGTAAAAACATATTTGATAATCATGGGCAATGTTGTCAGGGGGATATTATGGCAAGGCTGATCAAAAACAATGTGGATTGGGTGGGCAAGGTGGATTGGGAATTACGCATGTTTCATGGTGAAGAGCTTTCAACGCATTATGGTTCGACCTATAATTCGTATTTGATCCGGGAAGAAAAAACCGTTCTTATTGACACGGTCTGGAGTCCGTTTGCCGAAGAGTTTTTGCGGGAGCTCGCGCAAACAGTTGATATCGCCATGATTGACGCGGTGGTTGTCAATCATGCCGAGATTGACCATAGCGGTGCGCTCAAGGACCTCTTGGCGCTTATCCCGCATGTTCCTGTTTATTGCACGCCCAATGGGGTCAAGTCGCTGAAGGGGCATTTTCATCAAGACTGGAATTTTAAACCTGTGCGCACAGGGGATACACTGGATATCGGCAATGGCAAAAAGCTTGTTTTTGTCGAGGCGGCCATGTTGCACTGGCCCGATACCATGTTCACGTATTTAACCGGGGACAATATTCTTTTTTCCAACGATGCTTTCGGCCAGCATCTGGCGACGGACAAGATATGGGCCGATCTGGTTGATCCATGGATCCTTTGGGAAGAGGACATGAAATATTATGCGAATATTATTGCACCCTGGAGCAAGCTGGTGGATGCTAAGCTTAAGGAGTTGGGGGCGATGAATTTGCCGATTGATATGATTTGCACCAGTCACGGCGCATCGTGGCGGGGTGCGGATGTGCCGCTGGCGATCAAAAAGTATGCGGCCTGGGCCAATGCGTATCAGGAGAACCGCATTTCTATTGTGTATGACACGATTTGGGGCGGGACACGGATCATGGCCGAGGAGATTGCCAAGGGCGTCCGTCTGGCTGATGCGGATGTGACGGTTAATGTGATGAGCCTGTCGAAGTCAGATAAGAATGATGTGGCAACTGAAATATTCCGCTCTAAGGCATTGCTTGTCGGTTCGCCGTCGCACAACAAGTGTGCGTTGTCGTCTGTCGGCGCGTTTCTTGAGGAAATGCGCGGGCTGGCGTTTAAGGGCAAGAAAGCCGCGGCTTTTGGGTGTTACGGCTGGTCGGGTGAGGCGCAGAAACGCTTGAATACGACCCTTGGTGAGATCGGGTTTGAGATGGTAGATGAGGGTGTTACGAATTTATGGGAGCCCGATGACGCCGCCATGGCCCGGTGTGTGGCGTACGGTAAACAGTTCGCGGTTAAAGTTAAGGCGGCAATCAAATAATTTTTGTACAGGCGGACGGTTGTTCGCTTTACGAATTCAGAGGAAGTCATATGACATTTTTTTTCAAGAAAGCGGCAGAGGTTCATCCGGATCCTGACAAGGAAAAACAAGGAGCAGCCGGCAGTTCTGTCCTGGCGGCGCTGGCGCTGGTGTCCATGAAGATAGTGGTGGGGGTCATGACGGGGAGTTTGGGTATTTTGGCTGAGGCGGCGCACTCGGCCCTTGACCTTGTGGCCGCGGTGGTTACATTTTTTGCTGTCCGGGCATCTTCAAGGCCTGCGGATCGTGAACACCGTTATGGTCATGGGAAAGTTGAGAATCTTTCCGCCATGTTTGAAACGCTGCTTTTGCTTTTAACCTGCGTGTGGATAGGCCAGGAAGCGGTCAAGCGGCTGGTAACGGGCAAGGTTGACGTTGAGGTGACGGTCTGGTCATTTTTAGTGATGGTGATTTCTATTGTGGTGGATGTTTCGCGTTCGCGGATGCTTCACCGGGTGGCTAAAAAATACAACAGCCATGCCCTGGAGGCGGATGCTTTGCATTTTTCGACAGATATATGGAGCTCTTCGGTTGTTATTTTTGGTTTGGTGTGTGTGCTTTTGAGTAAAATTATTCCTAATGCCGGGTTCCTGCATTACGCGGACGCGGTGGCCGCGCTGGTGGTGGCGGTTATTGTGGTCCAGGTGAGCTGGAAACTCGGGATACGCACGGTAGAGGCGCTCTTGGACGCGGCGCCGACAGGGATTGAGGAACGGGTGATTGCCGTGGCCGAGCAGGTCCCCGGGGTTGTCAATTGTCATCATGTGAGGGTCCGCTGCTCGGGCCCACAGGTGTTTGTGGATTTGCATGTTATCCTTGAGGGCGGGATTTCTTTGCGTGAAGCGCACCACAAGACGGAGCTGATCGAGAAGGCCATCCATGAGGTTTCGCCGGGAGCTGATGTTACGGTTCATCCGGAACCGAAATAGTGTAATGAGATGAGGAAACGATGACGCGTTGTCCGTCGGTTGTTGTTTGGGGCGGGTTTTTTTTGCTGTTATTTTGCGGCAAGGCGCTGGCGGCGCGCGTCTTGACGCTGGAAGCGGCTGTCGCGCGTGTCGCCGGTGAGGGGCGCGATGTGCGCATGGCGGATATCGCGGTGAGGGCGGCCGGGGCGCAGGCGCTTGCCGAGAGATCGTTATTTTTACCCCAAGTTTCTGCGGGGGCTTCGCATACGTCCTATGCGTATCAGCCGGCGTCTCTGGCCAGCGGGTCAAAACTGCTGACAGCTGAAAAAGCTTTCTTTTCTTACGGGATTAATGTTCATCAGATACTTTTTGATTTTGGCGCCACAAAGGCCCGCTATAAATCTGCCAATCTTGCGGCGGATGGAGCCCGTGATGAGGTTGCCCGGGCTCGAAACAAGGCTGTCCTTTCGGTTATCAGCATTTATTTTGATGTCCTTGAGTCTGAACGGGAGGTTTCGGTCAGCCGGGAACAACTGGCCAGCCTTGCCCGGCATGCCCGGGATGTGTTTGTGCTTTGCCGTGAGGGGGTCTCCACCCGGAGTGATTTCCTGACGGTCAAGGTGCGTTTTAATGAAGCGCGGCAGAAACTGGTCGGGACGCGCAATGCCCGGCGGAAAGCGTTGGCGCGGTTGAGGCAGGTTTTATTTCTTGAAGACCATGCTGACTTGTCCCTGGAGGATCCTCCGCCTCCGGCGTGCCCGGTATTTGATCTGAGGAAAGCGCTTGAATTTGCCGTGTTGCGCCGTCCTGATTTACGCGCCATGGACAAGGCCGTCCGTGCGGCGGAGTGGCGTGAGGAATTTTCAAGGGCATCGGAAAGGCCGTCTTTATTTGCTGACGGCGCCTACACCCGGGCAGAAAATCGTTATCAGGCGCGGGATGATAATTGGCAGGGGCAGCTGGGTATCAGGTTCAGTGTTTTTAATGGCGGGTTAACCCGGGCGCAGAATGAACGTGCGCGCCAGGAAAAAGAACGCGCCAGGCAGGAGCATGACAAGCTTGAAGACCAGGTCAGGTATGAGGTTGAATCCGCCATGCTTGACATGGATGATGCCCGGGAACGCGCGACGCTCGCCCGTTCGAGCGCGGCACAGGCGCGCGAGAATGCCCGCGTGATGCACGTGCGGTACCGCGAAGGAACGGGAACGTCGTCGGATTTGCTCGAGGCGCTGGCGCTGCGGTCGGCGGCGGAAACAGAATTGTGGCGCGGGACATATGAATACAAGCGCGCCTGGGCGCGATTTTTTGATGCGGTGGGAATGGATCTTGCGCGGGAATATGTGCGCAGAGAGGAATGGTATGAGATATCGGAATAGGTTCGGTAAAACTGCCGCAGGTGTGGCGGGAGGGGTTATCCTGGCGGTGGCTGTGGCGGCAGGGGTGTTCCATGCCATGGCCGGAGCCGGGTATGTGTCGACCGATGATGCGTATGTGGACGGGCGTGTGCATGCGGTATCGGCAAAAGTGAGCGGAATGGTCCGTGATGTGCGCGTGACGGATAATCAACCGGTCAAAAAAGGCGACGTGCTTGTTGAAATTGATCCCCCGGATTATGACATCAGGGTGCGTGAAGCTGAGGCTGTTTTGGCGGCGGAAGAAGCGCGGCTGGCGGAATCAAAAGCCAGGATCAATGCCGCGCGCGCCTTTCTGACGGTTAAGTCAGTGGCGTGCCGTCAGGCGGTACTGGACAAATCCCGTGCCGGACGGTTGTTCGCCCAGGGAGTTCTTTCGAAAGAACGCCTCGAAAAGGCACAGACAGCCCTTGATCTGGCCAGGGCTGAAATGATTTCTGCCGGTGAAGGTGAAATCCAGGCGCGTGCGGCCCGGCAGCTTGCGGAGGCGCTGGTGGTTACCCGCAAGGCGTCGCTGTCAGCGGCCCGGCTTAATCTGGGGTACACGCGCATTGTGGCGCCAGCCGATGGTTTTGTGACGAAAAAATCTGTTGAGCCAGGCAACATGATCCAGCCCGGGCAGCCGTTGATGGCGATTGTGTCGCTGGATGATGTTTGGGTGCTTGCCAATTATAAAGAGACGCAGCTGGAACGGGTCCATCCGGGGCAGGAAGTCCTGATCAAGGTGGATACCTATCCCGGGCATGACCTGAAAGGCAAGGTTGAAAGCCTGATGGCCGGAACCGGTTCTGCTTTTTCACTTTTCCCGCCGGAAAATGCCCTCGGCAATTATGTGAAGATAGTCCAGCGTATTCCGGTCAGGATCGCGCTCGATAAATCGTCTGATCCCCGGCATCTTTTAAGGGTGGGGATGTCGGCGGTTGCCAGGATCCGGATCAAGGAGGATTGAAAGGTGCCGCGCGCCCTGGGCCCTGTCAACAAATGGATTATTGCCGCGGTGGTAATCATTCCGACATTCATCGAGGTGGTGGACACGTCTGTTGTTAATGTGGCGCTGGATCATATCCGCGGCAGTCTGTCCGCGGGCGTTGATGAGGCGACATGGGCTATCACGTCGTATCTTGTTTCCAACGCGATCATTATTCCTCTTACCGGGTGGTTGTCGCGTGTTTTTGGACGCAAGCGGTACCTTCTATTTTCGATCACCCTTTTTACGGTGAGTTCCCTTTTTTGCGGGATGGCGTGGAGCCTTTCGAGCCTGATATTCTTCCGTATCCTGCAGGGGCTTGGCGGCGGCGCGCTTCAGCCTATTTCACAGACGATCCTGCTTGAAACATTTCCGCCCAAAGAACATGGCATGGCGATGGCTGTTTTTGGGGTCGGGGTTATTTTTGCGCCGATCCTGGGGCCGATCCTGGGGGGATGGATCACGGATAACTGGTCCTGGAACTGGATCTTTTTTATTAATATTCCCATCGGGATCATTTCGGTCGCGTTGATTTCTTTCTTTATCAAAGATCCGCCATATTTAAAGCGCATATCATTGAACCGGATTGATTACGGGGGGCTTATTCTTCTCAGCCTCAGCCTGGGTTGCCTGCAGATTGTTCTCGATAAGGGGCAGCAGGAGGATTGGTTTAATTCATCTTTTATCGGTTGTCTGGGGGCTGTGGCGGTGGTGGCGTTTGTCGCTTTTCTCATGGTAGAACTTCGGGGCAAGGAACCTGTTGTTAATTTGCGTGTGTTCCGCAATACGGCATTTGCTTCGGGCAATGCGATCATGTTCACCACGTTTTTCGTGCTGTTCGGAACGCTCGTTCTTTTTCCTGTCTTTATGCAGAAGCTTTTAGGGTATACGTCATTTTTGTCAGGCCTGGCCCTTGCGGCCGGCGGGATTTCCATGATCATCGTGATGCCGATCGTAGGAAAGCTTGTAACCAGGGTTAGCCCGAAGCTTATATTATTCATCGGGCTTTGCGTATCGGCGTATTCCACGTGGATACTTACGTCCGTTACGCTGAATACCAGTTTCGAATTCCTTGTGTGGGCGCGCCTTGTCATGGGGGTTGGGTTGGGGCTTGTTTTTATCACACTTACCAATTTGACACTGTCCCGTGTCCCGAAGGAAGAAATGGGTAATGCCACGGCGGTGTATAATTTGCTGCGGAACCTGGGGGGGAGTTTCGGGGTGGCTTTTGTGACGACCATGGTTGCCCGCCGGGCGCAGCATCATCAGGCCCGCCTCCTGGAGCAGGCGAATCCGTATGATCCCCAGTATCAGCTGGCTGCGTCGCAGGGGGCATTGTTGCCGCAGGTTCAGGGCTTGGGGGATGCGTCCGGGCCCATGGCTGTCAAGGCGGTGATTTATCAGAAAGCCCTGGCGCAGGCAAGCCTTTTTTCATTTGTGGATACGTTTTTTTTATGTACGATCCTTCTGCTGGCCGTTATTCCGTTCTTGTTTTTTTTGCGCCGTCCTAAGTATCTGTCTGCGGTAGCGGCTGTTCATTGATGATTTTTTTGTATTTAGGGGTAAAATCTTTTTTTCAAGGAGGATGACATGAGAGCCTTTCGTTTTATCATTATTCTTTTTGTCAGCCTTGTCATGTGTGTCGGCGTGTCTGTTGCATTTATGTTGTTTACGACCAACGGGGCGGAGCGGCTTGTCCGTTTTGCGGTCAAGAGTGTGTTTGGTTCTGAGGATGTTGTTTTTGAGCGGCTGGAAGGGTCGCTTAAAAGCGGGGTGCGTATTTTTAATCTGGAGTCACGCCGGCTTTTCCTTTTACCGGATGCGGGGAAGATCCGGGT
>JBAXBM010000028.1:0-15016 GCA_037141995.1 Candidatus Omnitrophota bacterium | reverse complement strand
CAGAGCGTTGCGACGACGTTTTTTGACCGCCTTGAGGTGTCCTACGGCAATGAAATCATCGCACAAAGCGGGGCAAACAATATTCACAAGAACAATATCGGCCTGAAGGGTTTATTAGTGAAGGAGAATGCCGGAGATACCAAGTGGGTGCCTGCGGTAGCGGTTGGCGCGATTTATAAGGATACTTCTTATAAAGTATCGGGTGACACGAAAGATCATGGCTATGATTGTTACGCTGTTGTCACCAAGCTGATCCCGCAGCTTCCCAGACCGGTCCTGTTGTCCGGGGGCATTCGGTCGACGGAGGGTTATTATACGGGCGTTTTTGGGTATGGCACCAAGCGGGATCTGGTTGGTTTCGGGAACGCGGATATTATTCTTCCCGGGAATCTTGCCCTGGGGTACGAGTATGAGCAGGGGGCAAAGGTTGCTTCCAGTTTTACGAATGCTGATTATCAGGACATTCATTTGGCCTGGCTGGCGAATAAAAATTTGACGCTTGTCGGTGCTTATGTTGATACAGGGGATCAAACAAAAACCGGGCTGGGTCAGGGTTTTGTCCTTAGCGCACATTACGCTTTTTAATTAACTTCCCGGGCGGGGAGAGGAAAATGGCTCTTCCCGCCTGATAAATGCAGGAGTGTGATATGCCGGCAAAAAAGAACTCGTTGGAAAGTTTTACCGAACGGGTGGCAAATTTTCTAAAACCATGGATCAGCAACAAGGAAAATGTTGCGGTCAACGATAAAAAGGAGAAGGAACCAGTGCCTGACTTTAAAAGTAATTTAAAACGCGAAACCCTGGCGCTTCATGCCGGACAGGAAGCTGACCCGGCTACAGGTTCACGCGCGGTGCCGATCTATCAGACGACATCGTATGTGTTCAAGAATACCGACCATGCGGCCAAATTGTTTGGCCTTGCCGAGTTTGGAAATATTTACACCCGTTTGATGAATCCGACTTCGGATGTGTTTGAGAAACGCATTGCGGCTCTGGAAGGCGGCGTGGGGGCGCTTGCCGTCGCGAGCGGCCAGTCGGCGATTTCTTTGGCGTTGCTCAATATTGCCCAGAATGGCGATGAAATTGTTTCTGCTGATAATCTTTACGGCGGGACTTATAATCTGTTTCATTATACGTTCCCGAAGTTTGGTATCAAAGTTAATTTTGTGAAGTCGAATGATCTGGCGGCCCTTGAGAAGGCTATTACGCCCAAAACAAAGGCAGTTTATGCGGAATCGGTCGGCAACCCGAAATTGGATGTGGCAGACCTGGAGGGTATTTCCAGGATCGCGCATAAGCACGGCATTCCTTTTGTCCTTGATAATACGGTAACGCCGTATCTGTTGAAGCCGTTTGATCATGGGGTTGACATCATTGTTTATTCCGCGACCAAGTTTATCGGCGGGCACGGGACATCATTGGGCGGGGTGATCGTTGATTCCGGAAAGTTTGACTGGACCAACGGCAAGTTCCCGCTTATTTATGGGCCGGATCCGAGTTATCACGGCATTAATTTCGTTGATGCGCTGAAGCCGATCGGCAATATCGCGTATATTATCAAGGCGCGCGTAACGCTGTTGCGCGATATCGGGCCGGCGCTTTCCCCGTTTAATTCATTCCTGTTTTTGCAGGGGGTTGAAACGCTTCATCTTCGGCTCCCGCGTCATTCCGAAAATGCGTTCGCTGTTGCAAAATATTTGAAGAAGCATCCGAAAGTGAACTGGGTGAATTATCCGGGTCTTGAGGATAGCCTGGAGAAGGAGCGCGTGAAGAAGTATCTTCCGATCGGTTCCGGCGCTATCTTGGGCTTTGGCATTAAGGGCGGGGCAGAGTCCGGAAAGAAGTTCATTGATTCCCTTCAGCTCATTTCGCATTTGGCGAATGTTGGAGATGCCAAGTCTTTGGCAATTCACCCGGCAACAACGACGCATCAGCAGTTATCATCTGATGAGCAGCTTGCCACAGGTGTAACGCCCGATTTTGTGCGTCTGTCTATCGGCATTGAGAATGTCGAGGATATTATTGCGGATATTGAGCAGGCATTAGCGAAGGCTTAATAATGGTGCTTTTGGTCTGACACCGGTTCCCTGTTACAGGCTATTTCAATTGGGTACGCCTGTGACAGGGGGCGGGTGACGGGAGAAGGTTTAACGAGGAGAATGAAAATGAGTCAATTTTACAGTGACATAACAAAAACGATTGGGCGCACACCGTTGGTCAGATTAAACCGGATTACCGAAAATGCGGGGGCGGAGGTGTATGCCAAGGTGGAGTCATTCAATCCTCTTTCAAGTGTCAAAGACCGCATCGGCCTTGCCATGATTGAGGATGCCGAAAAGCGCGGTGTGTTGAAAAAGGATTCCGTGATTATTGAGCCGACCAGCGGGAACACCGGGATCGCGCTCGCTTTTGTTGCGGCAGCCAAGGGGTATAAGCTCATTTTGACTATGCCGGAAACGATGTCGGTTGAGCGGCGTCAGCTTCTGGCGATCTTCGGCGCGCAGCTTGTTCTCACGCCGGGATCAGAAGGCATGAAGGGCGCCGTCAAGAAAGCGGAGGAATTGGCCGCGGCGACGCCGGATGCCATCCTGCTGCAGCAGTTTTCGAATCCGGCTAATCCGGAGGTTCACCGCAAGACAACGGCAGAAGAGATTTGGAACGATACGGACGGCAAGGTTGATATTGTTGTCGCGGGTGTGGGGACGGGGGGGACGATCACGGGCGTGTCCGAGGTTATCAAGAAGCGCAAGGCGTCTTTCAAGGCGATTGCGGTTGAACCGGTTGATTCACCTGTTCTTTCAGGCGGGAAGCCTGGCCCCCATAAGATCCAGGGTATTGGGGCGGGATTTGTTCCTGCCGTCTTGAATGCCAAAATTGTTGACGAGATTATCCAGGTCAAGACAGATGATGCCGGCGCAACCGCACGTCAGCTGGCGCGTCTGGAAGGCATCCTGGCGGGCATTTCGAGCGGCGCAGCGGTATGGGCAGCCGTGCAGGTGGCCAAACGGCCGGAGAATAAAGGAAAGACGATTGTGGTTATTATCCCTGATACCGGAGAGCGGTATCTTTCAACATGGTTATTCCAAGAGGTTAAGGCATGACCGTTGCCGAACGAACCCTTGTTCAGAACGATCTGGGCATTGTTCAGCCGCAATTCTTCACCATCCCGCATCTGGTGCTGGAAGCCGGGGACGGTCTTGATGCCGTCATCATTGCTTATGAAACATACGGGCAGCTGGATGAAAATCGCGACAATGCCATTCTTCTCCTGCATGCTTTTTCCGGTGATGCGCATGCCGCCGGATACCATGAAGGCGATAAAGATCCCGGCTGGTGGCATGCCTTGATCGGTCCGGGAAAGGCTTTTGATACCGGCAAGTATTTTGTCATTTGTTCGAATGTTTTGGGTGGATGTAAAGGATCGACGGGGCCGGCAAGCATTAATCCGGAGTCCGGGAAGCGCTATGCCCTTGATTTTCCGCAGATCACCATCGGTGATATGGTTGAGTGCCAAAGGCATTTGATTGATCACCTGGGTATCGGGCGCTTATTATCTGTTATCGGCGGGTCGATGGGGGGGATGCAGGCATTGTCCTGGCTGGTCAAGTATCCTGACAGGGTCCGCAGCGCTATCCCCATAGCGACGGCAGCCAAGCATTCACCGCAGCAGATTGCTTTTAATGAGGCGGGCCGGCAGGCGATTATGGCTGATCCGGACTGGAGGCTGGGGAATTATTATGACGGCAGTCCTCCGGACAAGGGATTATCTGTCGCGAGAATGATCGGGCATATTACTTTCATGAGTGATGTGTCCATGGCGGAAAAATTCGGCCGTCAGAAAAAGGCGAATCTTCCGGCAACAAAGTTTCGCGCTGATTTTGAAGTCGAAGGGTATTTGCGCTATCGGGGTGACAGTTTTGTCCGCCGGTTTGACGCTAATTCGTATTTATATATTACCAAGGCCATGGATTTGTTTGATGCTTTTGACGGCAAGCCGATCCAGGATGCTTTTGGAATTGTTTCGGCCAAGGTCCTGGTGATCGCGTTCAAGTCTGACTGGCTTTATCCGGCGTATCAATCGCAGGAGATCGTCAAGGCGTGCAAGATGAGCGGGGTTGAAACAAGTTATTGTGAAGTGCATTCAACATACGGCCATGATGCTTTTTTACTGGAAGTCGATGAGGAAACACACCTGATCGAACACTTCCTGAGAAAAGTATTTCATGATTACGAGGTCACGGGTGGTTATGGGGCATGAAGACATCCGGCTGGATCATCAGGTTGTTTCGGCGTGGGTGCCGCCGGGTTCAACAGTCCTGGACCTGGGGTGCGGTAACGGCAACCTTCTTTATGTCTTGATCAAGCAGAAGGGCGTGCGCGGCCATGGTCTGGAGATTAATGAACAGGATATTTATACGTGTGTGGCCAAGGGATTGAATGTCCTGCATGGTGATATAGAAAAAGGGCTGTCGGATTACAAGGATCGTTCCTTTGATTATGTGATCCTTAATCAGAGCCTTCAGCAGATTCGTTCGATTGATGCGGTGATCAAGGATGCTTTGCGCGTTGGGAAAAAAGTCGTTGTCGGGTTCCCGAATTTTGCGTATTACCGGTCACGTGTCCAGATATTTTTCGGAGGCCGGACGCCGGTGAATGAGTCTTTGCCGTACAAGTGGTACGAAACGCCCAATTTGCATTTTTTCAGTGTTTCCGATTTCTTTGAGTATTGCCGAATCCGGAAAATACGGATTGAAGATAAGGTGTTCCTCAATGAGAAGCGGCAGGTTTATGTATTTCCGAATATTTTTGCTCAAACAGGGTTGTTTTTAATGTCATCGAAAACATGCGGTTAACAGGAGAGGATTGATATGCGATTTGAAACGCGGGCGATTCATGATGGTCAGCAGCCGGACCTTCAGACCGGGGCGGTTATTGTCCCTGTTTATCAGACGTCAACATACCAGCAGGACGGCCTCGGCGTGCATAAAGGATATGAATATTCACGTACCGGGAACCCCACACGCACCGCGCTTGAAACGGCTATGGCCTCTCTTGAAGAAGGCCGTTTCGGGCTGGCGTATGCGTCAGGTGTGGCGGCAAGCGCGGCGGTCCTGACCCTGTTTCAGAGCGGAGACCATGTTGTTGTGGGTGATGACCTTTACGGCGGCTCCTATCGTCTTTTTGAGAAAGTGTTCCGCAAGTTCGGGATCGAGGCGTCCTATGCGAATATAGATGATCTGGGATCGTTTCGAAAACAGATCCGCAAGAACACCAGGCTGGTTTGGGTGGAGTCTCCCACGAATCCATTATTAAAGCTGATTGATTTAAAGGCGCTCAGCGCCATCACAAAGAACGCCGGTGTCTTACTGGCGGTCGACAATACTTTCGCGAGCCCGTATTTGCAGAAACCTCTGTCGCTGGGAGCCGACATTGTTGTTCATTCGACGACAAAGTACATTGCCGGTCACAGCGACGTTATCGGGGGGGCTGTTGTGGTCAATGATGAAGAGCTTTATCAGCAGCTTAAATTTTATCAAAATGCTACGGGGGCAACGCCCGGTCCCTGGGATTGCTGGCTGACGATCCGCGGGCTGCGGACGTTGTCGCTGCGCATGAGAGAACATGGTGAAAATGCACTTTTTATTGCCAGGTTCCTGGAAGGACATCCGCGCGTGAAAAAGGTCATTTATCCCGGTCTCGCGTCTCACCCGCAGCATGATCTGGCCAGGGCACAGATGAACGGATTCGGAGGCATGATATCGATAGAGCTTCACGATGTCGCCGCGGTTGAATCCTTTACAAAAGCGTTGAAGCTTTTCTTCCTGGGGGAAAGCCTCGGCGGCGTTGAATCGCTTATTACATATCCCGCGAATATGTCCCATGGTTCTGTGGCGCGCGAGGAGCGCTACCGGCGCGGGATTACAGATGAATTTTTAAGGATTTCCGTCGGGATTGAACATAAGGAAGATTTAAAACAGGATTTGGAAAATGCTTTGGCCGTGATAGGAGCGTAGGGATGGGGTTGAAAGTGGCGATTAACGGATTCGGCCGTATCGGCCGGTTGATCCTGCGGGCGATTGCCGAGCGGGGTTTTCCGGGGCGCGAGATTGAGGTTGTCGCCGTGGCGGATGTATCGGCCGATGCCGATTATTTCGCGTATCTCCTGAAACATGATTCGGTTCATGGAAAATTTCCTTGCGAGATATTGGCTGTGGATACCGAGACTTTAATGGTCGGGGGTCAGCAGATCAGGTGCATCCCGGCTGTTCATGATCCGTCGGCGTTGCCCTGGCGAAATCTTGGCGTTGAGGTTGTCCTTGAAGCTTCCGGTAAATTTACGGATGGGGACCAGGCGGGAGGGCATTTGAAAGCCGGAGCCCGGAAAGTTATTGTTACGGCCCCGGCGCAGGGAGATGTGAAGACGATTATTGTCGGTGTCAATGAGCATGAATACGAGGAGGAAAGACACCATATTATTTCTGCGGCGAGCTGCACGGCAAATTGTTTGGCGATGCCGCTGAAGGTATTGATTCATGAGGGGGTTGGCATTGAGTCGGGTGCCGTGACGGCGATCAACAGCACCACGGCCAGCCAGAAAATCACGGATGGTTTTTCAACGCGGGACTGGCGCAGCGGACGTGCGGCTGCGGCGAACATTATCCCGTCGCCCACGAGCGCCGCCAGGATCGTGTGTGACATTTTTCCGGAATTACGCGGCAGGCTTTCAGGGTTATCATTCCGTATTCCGACATTGGATGTTTCAGTTATTGATATTACATTCCGATCGATAAGAGAATCGTCGATCCTTGAAATTGATGCCTTGATGCGGAGGGCTTCCCGGACATATCTTAAGGGCTATTTGGGCTATACGCGCGAAGAGCTGGTTTCCACGGACTTTGTTCATGACAGCCATTCGTCTATCTTTGATTCTTCAGCCACGCGCCAGAGCAATCTCGATGGTGAGAAACGTTTATTTCGCCTAATTTTTTGGTATGACAATGAATGGGGTTACGCTAATCGGATTGCTGATTTGATCCGGATCAGCCGCCGTGTTTGTCCTTCTTCCCGATTTGACTGGGCTGCTTTTGAGGCACTGGCCTGAAAGTTGTTTTGCCGCTGCCCGGTGGAGGCGATAAGCGGGACAATTGTCGTTAATGAACTATAACCGGGGTTTACGTTGACGGCATCAGGATCCGGCGGGATATTCATAAAAAAATATACTTGACAATTTTTATGCGCATGGTATATTTCTATTATCCCTACTGAGATTGTAGTGATTATGAATCCTCAAGGATAATGATCATGGAAGCTTTTTCTGGTTGGTGTAATAAGTATTGAGTTAAGAACGGTGACTGTTATTTAGTTTTATCAATTTGTTAGGCTCACCAGACATCTGGAGGCCCAAAATATTTCCGGTTATGGCCGGATCTGTTTTGGGCTATTTTATTTTTTAAATCAAAGAAAGGAAAAAGGTTATGAGTGCTAAATCAAAAGAAGTAAATCGAGGGGGCCAGTCATACGGCCTGAAGTCTGCAACATTAACGCCTTTGGAAACGCTGGGTCAGTCGATTGCTAACATTGCTCCCACTGCGACGCCTACCATCGTTATTCCGCTGGTGTTCGCTATTTCAGGGGCTAGTACCTGGCTGGCGTATCTCATCGCAACCGTGGCTGTTCTATTTGTTGCCTCCAGCATTAATCAATTTGCCCGTCGTTCCGCATCACCGGGTTCGTTCTACTCTTATATTGTCACCGGCCTTGGGCCGTTCTGGGGTGCGGTGACAGGGTGGGCGCTTCTTATTGCCTACATTGGTTGTGCCTCGGCAGTCACTAGCGGGTTTTCCAATTATGCCAATGTTTTTCTGGGGAGCGTGTTCCATGGGTTCAAGCTTCCGGGGGCATTGTTAATCGGCCTCAGTGTTTTGGCGGCTTGGTATGTCGCTTATAAGGATATCAAACTTTCGGCGCGCTTATCTTTGGCGCTGGAGTTTGCGTCGGTATCGCTTATTTTGTTGCTGGTAGGTGTGACATTGTATCGTTATGGCTGGAAACTGGATTTGGATCAGTTGGCATTAAAGGGAACAAGCCTTGATGCTTTGCGCGGCGGGCTTGTTTTAGCGATTTTTAGTTTCACCGGGTTTGAAAGCGCGGCTACGCTTGGTTCAGAGGCCAAGAATCCGCTGCATAGTATTCCAAGGGCGATCGTTCGCAGTGCCTTGATCGTGGGGGCCCTTTTTGTTGTTTCTTCCTATGCCCAGGTAGTCGGGTTTTACGGCAACGCGGAGACACTTGATAAGAGCAGCGCGCCGTTGAGTGTTCTGGCGGATAGGGCTGGTCTTTCGTCCATCGGGCTTCTTATTGATATTGGAGCCATTATCAGTTTCTTCGCTTGCGTTCTAGCGAGTATTAATGCCGGTGCGCGGATTCTTTTCCTGATGGGGCGTCATGGCCTTTTTCACGCCTCAGCCGGGGATGCGCATCACAAGAATGAAACGCCTCATATCGCGGTCACGATCGCATCAGTCCTGGCGTTTGTTCCGGCGGCGATCCTGTCCATTCGCGGTGTCGGTGATTTTGATATTTATGGATGGGTCGGGACAGTGGCAACGCTGGGTTTCATTGTGGCTTATATCATTGTTTCTATCGCGGCGCCGGTTTACCTTAAGCGGCGCGGGGAATTGAAGGCCCAGAATGTTGTTTTCTCAGGGGTAGCGATCGTTACGCTGGTGCTTGCGATCTGGGGCAATTTTTATCCTGTACCGCCGGCCCCATACAATGTGCTGCCATATATTTTCCTCGGGCTCTGGCTTGCTGGCGTGGTATGGATCGCGATTATTCATAAGTTCCAGCCTAATGTGGTTGACGATATCCGTAAAGATTCACTCGCGATCAATGCGCGGTTCGGTGACGGGATATAACCAATAGAAAGTTTGAAAGGGAGAAATTTGTGGGCCGTCAGTCACTTACTAACAAACAAACGCTGGTTCGCAGTGATCTTCGTCACTTGATCCATCCGCAGCATCATCCGAGCGAACATCAGGACCCTCAAATATGGGTGTCAGGGAAGGGTGTGCGGCTCACGAATATTGAGGGCAAGTCGTACATCGACGGATTAAGTAGTATGTGGAATGTGTACCTGGGGCATGGTCGCAAAGAACTTGTGGCAGCAGGTGCAGGGCAGTTGAAGAAGCTGGCGTTTGCTACGGCGTATGCCGGATCGACCCATCAGCCGGCGATCGCCCTGTCACAGTTATTAAAAAAGCTGGTTTATCCGAATATTGAAGCGTTTTATTTCACCCTCGGCGGGTCGGACGCAACCGACACGTCCATCCGGACAGCGCGGTTTTACTGGAATGCCATGGGATTGCCGAAGAAGCAGAAGATCATTGCGCGCAAGTTGAGTTATCACGGTTCAACGGTTGGCGCGGCATCTGCAACGGGGGTTGAAGAATTTTCCCAGGGTTTCGGGCCAAGGCTCCCGGGGTTTTTACATATTGAGTCTCCTAATCCGTACCGTTTTACGACGGAACGCAAGGACGTGACGCCGGGTGTCGCTGCGGCGGATCTGCTTGAGGAAGCAATCCTCCGCGAAGGGCCTGAAACCGTGGCCGCATTCATTGCGGAGCCGGTGCAGGGCGGTGGCGGCGGCGTTCTTGTGCCGCCGGATGATTATTTCCTCCGTATCCGGGAGATATGCGACAGGTACAAAGTCCTTTTGATCAGTGATGAAGTGATTACCGGTTTTGGCCGGACAGGCCGATGGTTTGCCCTGGAACATTGGGGGATTCACCCGGATATCGTTCAGTTTGCCAAAGGCATCACCAGCGGTTACTTTCCCCTCGGCGGGATCGGTGTATCCAAGATTATCAAGGAAACGCTTGATGCGGTGGAGTCCGGCAAGCGGTGGTGGCATGGTTATACTGCATCGGCTCATCCAGTCGGATGTGCGGTTGCTTTGGCCAACTTGCGTATTATTGAGAAAGAAAAACTGGTTAAGCGATCGGAGCGTTTGGGACGTCGGCTGCTGGAGCGTTTGCGCGGCCTTGAAAAACACCCACATGTCGGAGAAGTTCGAGGACTGGGGCTGCTTGCCGGCATTGAGTTTGTGGCTGACAAAAAAACCAAGGAATGCTTTCCTTCGGCATTAGGGATCGGCAAGCGAGTGCGCCAGGAGCTTTTGGCACGGGGGCTTTGTACCCGTGTTTTAGATGATGTGATTTGCCTGGCACCGCCGCTTGTTATTTCCGAGAAAGACATTGATCGTATCGCCGTGATCGTGAAAGAAACGATTGATGCTGTCACCGGGACGAGCAACGCTGATAAATAGGAGAACAAAATGTCACGTATTCCAAAAATTGATTATGCAACAGCCTCTCCGGAAATTCAGGCAGAGTACAATAAGGTAGCTGCCGAGCACGGTGTTGTTTCAAATATGAAAGCCACGCTATTGCATTCACCGGCCGCTTCACGCGCGGTACTTGAGTGGTATACCCTTTACGCCAGGGTTAAGCCTGTGCTGGGGGATCGACGGACCATTTTATTTTGTGATGCGATTTCAAAGGAGAATGCCTGCACGCTTTGCGCCACGTTCATGAATCGGGCAATTATTAAGGGAGGTGAAAACCCCTTGTCGCTGAAATTGGATGAGCGGGATCAGACGATCGTTGCTTATGGAAAACAGCTGGCCGCCAATCCGAATCGTGTGACGGACGTTCTTTTTAAGAAGCTGGAAGAATTCTTGAATCCGGCGCAAATCGTTGATCTGACGGTGTTCGGGGCCTTAATGATCGTTAATAATATTTTCAACAGTGCCCTGCAGGTTGATCTGGATGAATCGCTGGGTGCCTACCAGATTCAGCCGGAGATCGCTTTTGCCGGGTCATCCCATTACCTTAACGGAGAAAAAATATGAGCGGGAGAAAATTACATTTTGATACCCTGCAAGTTCATGCTGGCCAGGTTCCTGATCCGGCAACGGGCGCAAGGGCGGTGCCGATCTACCAGACCACGTCTTTTGTGTTCAAGAATTTTGAGCAGGCGCGGTTGATCAGTTCGGTTGAGGAATTTGGTTTTGATTACAGCCGGATCACCAACCCAACCTGTGAAGTGCTGGAGAACCGCATCGCGGCACTTGAGGGTGGATCAGGGGCGCTGGCGCTTGCTTCGGGTTCGGCCGCCACAGCGTATTCGATTTTAAATATTACGCATACGGGTGATGAGATCGTTGCGTCAAAGACCCTCTACGGCGGGAGTTTTAATCTTTTTGTTAATACATTCCCGAAGCATGGCATCAAAACAAAGCTTGTTGACCCTAAGGACCCTGAAAATTTCAGGAAGGCGATCAATAATAAAACCCGGGCGGTTTTTATTGAAACGATCGGGAACCCGGATATTAATATCATTGATTTTGAGAAGGTTGCCAGGATTGCCGGCGAGAATGGGATTCCGTTGATTGTGGACAATACGTTTGGGACGCCCTATTTGTTCCGGCCTTTTGATTACGGGGCGAATATCATTGTTCATTCGGCCACAAAGTATATCGGCGGCCATGGCACGAGTATCGGCGGATTGATTGTTGACGGAGGAAACTTTGATTGGTCCAAGAGCGGCAAGTTCCCGGACTTCACGACGCCAGATCCGGCTTACAGCGGATTTGTCCATTGGGACCGCTGGGGCAATTATCCCGGCCAGGGGAATATCGCGTATATCATCAAGGTCCGGCTGCATTACCTGCGGGATTTTGGTGCGTGCATGAGCCCGTTTAATGCTTTTCTTTTCCTGCAGGGCCTGGAAACACTTTCGTTCCGGGTGGAGCGGCAGGTGGCCAGTACGCAGCGCATCGCGGAATATCTCGCGGCACATCCCGAGGTTGAATGGGTTAATTATCCCGGCTTGAAAAACAGCCCGTATCACGGGCTGGCAAAAAAATATCTGCCGAAAGGGCCGGGGGCGATCCTGGCGTTCGGCGTAAAAGGCGGGCTTGCGCGTGCAAAGAAGTTCATTGAGAGCCTGACGATTTTCTCGTTCCTGGCGAATGTCGGTGATTCCAAATCTTTGGTTGTGCATCCGGCAACAGTCACGCACGGTCAGCTGACCGAGGCCGAGCAGCGGCTTGCCGGCGTGAAGCCGGAGCAGATCCGGTTTTCTGTCGGTACGGAAAATATTGATGATCTCCTTTGGGATATCGGACAGGCGTTTGAAACGTCAGCAGGACAACAGAAATGATTTATAACGATATCCTTGAGCTTATCGGGCATACGCCGATTGTTGAGGTAAAAAGTTTTGACGTCGGGGTATGCCGACTTTTCCTCAAGCTTGAAAACTTGAATCCATCCGGCGCGATCAAAGACAGGATTGGTTTGTCCATGATTGAGGCTGCGGAGCGTGAGGGAAAGATCCAAAAAGGATATACGCTGATTGAGGCTACGGCTGGCAACACGGGATTGGGACTTGCGCTTGTCGCGGCAAGAAAGGGTTATCGGCTGCTTTTGGTTATCCCTGACAAAATGAGCCAGGAAAAGATCGCCTGCCTGAAAGCCATGGGCGCAGAAATCGTTATGACGCGTTCCGACGTTGAAAAAGGGCATCCGGAGTATTATCAGGATTATGCCCTTCGGCTTTCCCGTGAGATACCGAAATCATTCTTTGTGGATCAGTTTAATAATCCTGCCAACCCGCTGGCGCACACAACAACGACGGGGCCGGAGATATGGGAACAGATGGGGCACCGGGTGGATGCCATATCGGTTGGTGTCGGCTCTGCCGGTACGATCAGGGGATTGACAGATTATTTCAAGAAAGTAAACCCCGGGGTTGAATTTATTCTGGCTGATCCCGAAGGGTCGATTTTGGTTGATCATGTTAAGACAGGAAAATTCGGTCCGGCAGGGAGTTGGCGTGTTGAGGGGATTGGGGAAGATTTTATTCCCTCCCAGGCTGATTTTTCTTTGGTCAAAGCGGCGTATTCGATTTCAGATAAGGAAGCATTTTTGATTTTACGGGATCTGTTACGCAAGGAAGGGATCCTGGCAGGATCGTCGACCGGGGTTCTTATCGGCGCGGCTATCCGTTATGCCAGGGAGCAGGCAACGCCTAAAAACATTGTGACGTTTGTCTGTGATAGCGGCAACAAGTATTTATCCAAGGTTTTTAATGATCACTGGCTTTTAGATCAGGGGCTTCTCGAGCGAAAAGAAGAAGGTGATTTGAGAGACCTTATCACGCGGTCATTCAGTTCCAACAGCGTGGTTTCGGTCAAGCCGCAGGATTCGCTGGCGACAGCTTATGCGCGCATGAAATTGTATGACATTTCGCAACTGCCTGTGGTGGATGACGGTAAAGCTGTCGGCATCATTGATGAGTCTGATGTTTTATTGGCGCTTGAAGATTTGGATACACAAAAATTTGAAGAGCAAGTATCGGCATATATGACGGTGAACCTGGAGGTCCTTGAGCCGAAAGATGATTTAAAAAGCCTGGTGGTGATTTTGAAGAAAGGTTATACAGCGATTATTCAGGATAAGGACAGGTTTTATGGTGTTGTGACAAGGATTGATTTGCTGAATTATTTAAAAAGGAAAAGAGATATGTGAAACCGTTAGATCATAAAGCTGGATACTGCCAGATCTGCCGCAGGCTGGTAGCAGGATAAAATATAACGGCTAATTAACGGTCTGACCAGATAACTGGAAGCCTAAAATGTTCAGGGGAAATCCCGAATGTTTTAGGCTTTCTTTGTAAATAGCGCAGGGACATGTCCACGAAAGAAGAGAAATTTAAATCAAAAGGAGTCTTATGTTTCACCAGATTAAGAACACTTCAGTTTTTCGTTTGATCGCGGCTGCACTTGTTGCGGCGATGTTAAGTGCTATTCCCGGTCAGTCCGGGTATGCGCAGGTTATTGTGCCGTTACAGGTATCTGGCGGCCGTCTGCATCCGACAGGTGCTTTTAATCCTGCTCAGATTATTGGGCTAAAAGTTGATCAGCGGAATCCTTTTCATTTCTATTTTGTTATGGATAAAGGCGAGGCTCCTTTGCCGGATGGCCAGAAGAGGGGCGAGTACCGGAAGCTTATCAAGCACTTTCTGGCATCGCTGACGATTCCTAACAAGGATGTGTGGGTCAATTTATCACCGTATGAGTCACAGCGTATTATTGGTGATAACTTTGCCAAAACAAGCACCGGTCAGGAATTGCTTGCGCAGGATTATGTCCTGAAGCAGTTTACAGCATCGTTAATGTACCCTGAGGAAGATATCGGCAGGGGCTTTTGGCAGAAGGTGTACTCTCAGGCGTACGACAGGCTGGGGACGACGGATATTCCCATTGATACGTTTAACAAAATTTGGATCAGGGCTGATAAGGCAGATGTTTATCAGAAAGACGGATCAGTATTTCTTATTAATAGTCATTTAAAGGTTATGCTGGAGAAAGATTATTTAGCCGAGAAGGCCAGCCATGCATGGCCGAGTGAAGCGGCCGGTCTCAAGGTTGGGGATGCTTCCGGAGAAACCAGGGAATTCACGGTTAATGCTGTCCGTGAGATCATTATCCCGATCATCGAAAAAGAAGTGAATGAAGGGAAGAATTTTGCTGCGCTGCGTCAGATTTACAATGCCATGATCCTGGCAACATGGTTTAAGAAGACGCTCAAGGAGAACCTTTTGAGTCAGGTTTATACCGACAGGAACAAGGTTGCCGGTGTTGATGTCGGTGATCCCCAGGCTAAAGACAAGATCTATGCAAGATACCTGGAAGCATTCAAGGCGGGGGTATTCAATTACATTAAGGAAGAGGAAGATCCGTTAACCCATGAAACATTGCCCAGAAAGTACTTTTCCGGCGGCGTGGTGGGTGTTGAAGAGAATATTATAGCGGATGCGAGTCAGGAATCAGCGACGGATTTTTTATCAAAATCTGACCGGGAGATTGTTGACACGGATCTGGTTCAGACCATTGATTCATGGGGACCGCCCAGCTCCGTGAGGTCACGGCCCTTGAGGCCCTTGCCATCCG
>JBAXBM010000027.1:0-15470 GCA_037141995.1 Candidatus Omnitrophota bacterium | reverse complement strand
ACCCGCGTTCCAAGCTTGAAAAGCTTGTGTCCTGACCAGGCTAGACGATGGGGTCAACGCGTTAAAGTGTTCCCTATTATATTTTTTCATCTCCCCGCGTCAAGGGAAATATACCATGTCTGTTATTCTTCTACCACATCATCCTCGCGGGCCACCACATTGGCAATGGATGCCACGGCATCCGCGATTTCCAGCATGACAAGCCGGACCCCCATCGCGCTGCGTCCGGTTAACCTCACATCGACGGGGTTACAGCGAATCATCATGCCCTGCTTGGTCATGGTCATCAATTCACCATCTTCATGCACCACAAGCACGCCGATCACCTGTCCGTTTTTAGCCGTACACTTCAAATTGATAATACCCTTGCCGCCGCGCGATTGTATCCGGTAATCTTCAAACTTGGAACGCTTCGCGTACCCTAAAGAAGAAACGGTCAAAAGCGTGCTCCCTGTCTTATCGGCATTTTGGTCGAAAACAATCATGCCCACCACAGCATCTTTAGGCGCCAGGCTTATCCCGCGCACCCCGCGGGCGCCGCGGCCGATTTCCCGCAACTGTTTTTCCTGGAACCGGAGCGATTTCCCAAGGCGCGTGGCCAACAGGACATCTTTATTGCCATCCGATATTTCAACACCGATCAGCACGTCATCCTTGTCAAGCGTGATGCCGATAATGCCGCCCTTGCGCGGATTGCTGAAAGCGGAAAGTTTCGTTTTCTTAACAACGCCGTGCGCCGTGGCCATGATCAAAAACTGATCGTCCTTGAATTCTTTTACCGCAACAATAGCGCTGATAGATTCATCCGCTGAAAAAGATAAAAGATTAACAATCGCTTTGCCCTTGGACTGGCGTGAAGCAACCGGAATTTCGTACACCTTAAGCCACCGGATAACGCCTTTATTGGAAAAAATCAGAAGATAATCCTTGGACGAAGCGACAAACAGCCTTTCCACAAAATCTTCTTCTTTGGTTGTCATGCCCGTCACGCCTTTACCGCCGCGCTTCTGCTTGCGGTACGTTTGTACCGGGATGCGCTTGACATAACCGGTATTGGAAATGGTGATCGCCATGTCTTCCTCGGCGATCAGGTCTTCCATCTCGATTTCTTCAGCCTTCCCCGCAATCTCTGTCCGGCGGGGATCGCCGAATTTTGCCTTGAGATCCGCCAGCTCTTTCTTGATGATGGCATCCACCATCGCGGCGCTGGCAAGGATATCGCGGTATCCGTCAATCGCCTTGAGAAGCTCATTATATTCTGCATCAATCTTGTCCCGCTCCAGGCCTGTCAATTTTTGAAGCTGCATTTCCAGGATAGCCTGGGCCTGGATTTCTGTTAATCCAAAAATTTTCATCAAAGACGCCTTGGCTTCCGGCGTCGATGCTGATTTGCGGATCGTCTGGATAATTTCTTCAATGTTCTTCAGGGCAATGCGAAGCCCCTCCAGGATGTGCGCCCGGCGCAAGGCCTTGTCAAGATCAAACTGTGTCCGCCGGCGGATAACAACGCGGCGGTGTTCAATATAATGCGCCATCAGCTGCTTAAGGTTCAGCACGCGCGGGCTGTTATTAACCAGGGCCAGATTGATGATGCCGAACGTGGTTTCCAGCTGGGTGTGCTTGAATAAATAATTAAGGACGATCTGCGCTTCCACATCACGCCGTAATTCAATCACAATACGGACGCCGTCCTTGTCCGATTCATCGCGCAAATCCGTAATGCCATCAACAGCTTTGTTCTGCACCAGCGAAGCAATGCTGGAAACAAGGTTCGATTTGTTGACCTGATACGGGATCTCCGTGATAATAATAAAATCTTTGCCGTTTTTCTGCTGTTCAATGGCAGCCTTTGCCCGAAGATTGATCTTGCCGCGGCCTGTCATGTACGCATCCCGGATCCCTTCCTTGCCGCAGATAATGCCGGCCGTCGGGAAATCAGGCCCCTTGACAAACCGCATCAGGTCCTTGATCTCAGCCTCGGGATTTTCGATAAGATGCACAACGCCGTCAATGATTTCAGACAAATTATGCGGCGGCATATTGGTCGCCATGCCCACCGCGATACCGCTGGAGCCGTTAACAAGCAAATTCGGCATGCCCGACGGAAGGATCGTCGGCTCTTCCAGTGTCGCGTCAAAGTTCGGCGCAAAATTAACCGTTTCTTTATCAATGTCCGACAACATGCTTTCGGCAATCGATGCCATGCGTGCTTCGGTGTAACGCATGGCCGCCGCGGCATCGCCGTCAATGGATCCGAAATTACCCTGCCCGTCAACCAGGGGGTACCGCAGGGAAAATTCCTGCACCATGCGGACCATGGTCTCGTATACGGCAGAATCTCCGTGCGGGTGATATTTACCCAGCACTTCACCGACAATACGCGCGCTTTTTTTATACGACTTGCTGTGCTCCAGGTGCAGTTCTTTCATGGCGTACAATATCCGGCGGTGAACCGGCTTAAGCCCGTCACGCACATCCGGCAGCGCCCGTCCGACGATGACGCTCATGGAATATGCAAGATACGAGGACTTCATTTCCTCTTCAATCGCCACAGGGACAATTTTTTCTTTTTTAGTAAAATCTTTCATCTGTGAAACCTTTCGCGTAACAACATGTGTTATCCTGTTCAACCCCGCACGGCATTTTTGCTGCCGCCTGCAGACTAAATATCCAAATCCTTAACCGTATGGGCATTGCTTTCAATGAACTCGCGGCGCGGCGCCACTTCGTCACCCATAAGTTTAATAAACGTCGCCTCAGCCTCCACAACATCCTCCAGCGTAACCTGCAAAATCGTGCGCCGGCCGGGATCCATGGTGGTGTCCCACAATTGCTGCGGATTCATTTCACCCAAACCTTTGTAACGCTGGATATGCATCCCCTTTTTCGCATTATCCTGGATATAATTCAACACCTCGCGCAAGGAATAAAAATCCTTGATGTCTTTTTCGTTTTCAATCTGAAAAAGCGGCTTGAGCAAGGTAACTTTCCGCTTGTTCTTGTCATTGGCAATAATCGTCTCGGCTTTAACTTCTTCGTCCTTTTCAAACTGCCGGATATCAAGTTCGAAACCGATAAGTTTTTTCTCAATACGCGCCAGTTCTTCCGATTCAAAAATCTCGGTATACTGGGTTTCCTCGTCGTCCTTCGTAACCGCGGCAAGTTCCTGGTCATCATAAACAAACAGATTATCCTTATTTTCTTTTACAATATATCGCGGGAAAATCTGACGCTGTTTATCAAAACGGGAAAGATAATCCGCAAAATCAATGCCCTTCTTGGCTAATTTTTCAATGAGCTTTTCAAGATCGACAAGCTGGGCCATGATCTCTTTAAGCTGCGCGCTGGAACATTTTTTGTTAACGGCGAGAACACTGAATTTCAAACCTTCCGTCCCAAGGTCGAGCAGCAGGGCATTCATGTCTTTTTCAGTTTCAATGTATTCTTCGCGCTTGCCCCGGGCCACTTTGTACAGCGGCGGCTGGGCAATATAAATATACCCGCCCTCAAAAAGCGACTTGAACTGACGGAAAAAAAGCGTCAGCAGCAGGGTGCGAATATGCGATCCGTCAACGTCAGCATCGCACATGATAATGATCTTGTGATACCGCAATTTTCCGATATTAAAATCATCGCCGACACCCGCGCCAAGCGCCGTAATAATCGTACGGATTTCATCATTGGATAATATCTTGTCCAGACGTGCTTTTTCAATATTAAGGATCTTGCCTTTTAACGGCAGAATGGCCTGGAAAGTACGGTCGCGCCCCTGTTTGGCTGAACCGCCGGCCGAGTCACCCTCGACCAGATAAAGTTCACACAGCGCGGGGTCCCGCTCGGAACAATCCGCCAGTTTCCCCGGTAAACCGCCGCCTTCAAGGGCGCCTTTACGGCGCGTCAATTCACGCGCCTTGCGCGCGGCTTCACGGGCCCGCGCAGCCAAAAGCACCTTATCAATTATCTTATTGCCGACCGTCGGATTTTCTTCGAAAAATACATTAAGCGCTTCAAGCGTGGACGAAGAAACAAGCCCCTCCACCTCGGAATTTCCAAGCTTGGTTTTGGTCTGCCCTTCAAACTGCGGGGACGGAATCTTGACGCTGATAACCGCGCTCAAGCCTTCCCGGGTATCATCCCCCGTGATCGTTTGACCGTCTTTAAGCGCTTTCTTGGCCTTGGCATAGGTATTGATCGCGCGCGTCAAGGCCGAACGGAATCCGCTCAGGTGCGTGCCGCCTTCGGATGTATTAATATTATTGGCATAGGTGAAAACATTTTCACTGTACCCGTCGGCATACTGAAAAGCCACCTCAATCTCAATATTTTCCTTGGTGGCCGTGAAATAAACAACCTTGGTATGCAGGACTTCTTTGTTATGATTAATATCTTCGACGAAAGAAACAATACCGCCCTTGAAAAAAAACAAGCCTTCTTTTTCTTTGCCGGGCCGCAGGTCTATTAATTTAATACTCAACCCTTTATTTAAAAACGCAAGTTCACGCAACCGTTTTGCCAAAATATCATACGTAAAAACCGTTGTTTGCGTAAAAATGCTGGGATCCGGAAGGAAAGTGACCTTGGTGCCTGTTTTTTTTGTTTTTCCGATTTCTTCGAGTTTTGTCACCGGCTTGCCGCAGGCATACCGCTGGTGATAAATATGCCCGTCACGCTTAATTTCAACTTCAAGGACAGCTGACAGGGCATTGACGCAACTCACACCAACGCCGTGCAGCCCGCCGGAAACCTTATATGAATCCTTGTCGAATTTTCCGCCGGAATGCAGGACAGTTAAAACAACCTCAACTGCCGGGCGTTTTTCCCGTTCATGCATATCCACCGGAATGCCGCGGCCGTCATCAATAACGGAACATGAACCATTCTCATTAATGATGACATCAATATTCTGACAATGGCCCGCCAAAGCTTCATCGACAGAATTATCCACCACTTCATACACCAAATGGTGCAAACCCCTGACGGAGGTATCGCCGATATACATGGCCGGGCGCAGCCTGACAGCTTCAAGGCCTTCCAGGACCTGAATATTTGACGCATCGTATTTCATGTTTTTTGTATCGCTGTTTTCCTTGTTTTCATCTTGCTGGCTCATAACACTGTTCCTATCTTAAAAACGATATTTTTTACATCCGGGCGTTGTTCCTGAAAACGTCTTAACACCGCTGTCCGACGTAATTTCCAATGATACAACCGCGCGGAACCATCAACCGTAATAAATACGGTGCCCTCTTTAAATCCTGAAAATTTAACCCCAACAGCACTTCCCCCCGCCCACGCGGTATTCACCATTTCCAGCCAAAGCGTTTCCAGTTCTATCTGTTCATGCGCATTCGTGCGCGAGATGTTTTTAATAACATCCGGTAAAATTTCACTGATAATTGAAATATTCCGTTTTTTATTATCCACATTAAGCCGGGAGATTAAAAACGCATCGGCATAGCTAAATAAACGTAATTTTCTTTACGGATAACGCATTTTGTGTCCTGGCCTGTTAATTCCAGTTCAACAAATTCATTGTTAATATTTTTTAGAATATCCTGCATATATTGCGGATTATATCCTACCATCATTTCATTACCGCCGTAAACAATCGGTATTTCTTCACGGGATTCACCAATATCCGGCGTTGTTTTTGAAACAACTAATTTATCTTTAAATATTTCAAATTTAACGGCCTGATGTTCCGGTACGGATAACAAATTGGCGCGGCGTATGGCAGCTAAAAATTCCTGCGTATTGATTTTTACTTTAACAGGCGCTTCTTTGGGGATAACTTGTGAATAATTTGGAAAATCTCCTTCAATAATACGCGTAGCAATTAAAACACCGTTAATGTCAAACATCACCTGACTCATCCCTGGAACAAATAAAACATCTCCGGTATCTTTTAAATTACGGCTGATTTCCGCTACAGCTTTTATAGGTAAAATAAAATTTATGTCTTTCGCTACAGGTTGTAATAAAGCACATTCCATTTTAGCCAAACAACGGCCGTCTGTCGCGACTAACCGTAAAAGATCTTTTGTTACTTCCATTAATATTCCGTTAAGAACATATCGTGATTCTTGATGTGAAACGGCAAAAGATGTCATACGGAACATCTCTTTAAGATCAGCCTGCTTGATTTTAATGGCTTCTTTATCTTTAAATTCAGGAAATTTAGGAAATTCTTCTTTAGGTAATCCTAATAATTTAATACTGCAATGCTGGCCATCAATATCAATTTGATTGTTTTTACGTGCGTTAATAATAATATCGCCGCTTGGAAATTCACGGATAATATCACTAAATCTTTTAGCTGGAATGGTTATAGCACCATCCTCCATAATACTTACAGGAATTTCACAAGAAATACCAATATCAAGGTCAGTTGTATAAAGGCGTAATGTATCTTTTTTTGTTTCAACCAGCATATTAGAAAGAATAGGCAGTGTGGCTTTTGTTGAAACAACATGCTGAACTGTTTGAATACCTTGTAATAGATCTTCTTTTGTGATTTTAACCTTCATGTTATGCACAACTCCTTTACTTCTTTATGGAACAATACGTTTAATAATAATGGTTATAGGCAGTGTGAATATTTTAATAAGTCTAAAACTTGTTCCTGTTCAATATGTTATAAAAGAAGTACATTGTTAATAACCTGACGTATCCTTGGGATTATTGTTTAAGAAGTACGGTTAGTTTATCTACAATATACTTTAATTCACTATTTTTGCTAAGGTTTTCCTCAACTTTTTTACAGGCATATAAAACAGTGGTGTGATCTTTTCCACCAAAAGCTTTTCCGATTTCAAGTAAAGAATGGCGTGTTAATACCCGGGTTAAATGCATGGCGATTTGACGCGGGAAAACAAATGTTTTACTTCTTTTTGTATTTTTTAAATCATTCACTGTTAATTTAAAATGATCACAGACGCATTGTTGAACCATTTCAATGCTGATAATTTTTATTGTTTCCTGAAGCATATTTTTTAAAATCATTTGTGCCAATTGAATACTGATAGGTTTTTCCTGTAACATGGAACTGGCAACAACCCGGATCAAAGCACCTTCAAGTTCACGGATATTGGTTTTAATCTGCTCCGCAATAAAATAAATAACATCATCCGGAACATGAACATTTTCTAATTCAAGTTTTTTACGCAAAATAGCGACGCGATTTTCAAAATCAGGCGGTTGGATGTCAACAATCAAACCCCATAAAAAACGTGTGACAAGGCGGTCTTCAAGGTCTGAAATTTCTTTCGGCGGCCGGTCTGAACTGATAACAATTTGTTTACGATTATCATGCATGGCGTTAAATGTATGAAAAAATTCTTCCTGGGTGGAACGCTTGCCGGCAATAAACTGAATATCATCTATAAGAAGGATATCGACGTTGCGGTATTTTTGTTTGAATTCATTGGTTGTTTTATGATGGATAGATTCAATCAGTTCATTGGTAAATTGTTCAGAAGTAAGATAAACACATTGCGCCGCCGGATTTGTTCGCAGGACTTCGTGAACAATCGCGTGCATTAAATGCGTTTTTCCAAGGCCTGATTGGCCGTAAATAAACAAAGGATTATACGCTTTCGCCGGTGCATTCGCAACAGCCTGACTGGCGCCGCAAGCCATTTGATTGGAAGATCCGATGACAAAATTTTCAAACGTGAGACGAGAGTTCAGGTTTAATTTTTGAAATTTCTTTGTTGTCGTTGGCAATGGTTCGGGCATAGCTGTAAATGGGATAGCCGGTGAAGTTGGCTGCGGATGAGCTTTAGTATTTAAAGGAACAACACGCATTTCAATTTTGATATTTTTTTGTGTATGTATTTTTAAAATATCCTGAATCGTGGCAAGGTAGTGTTCAATAACCCAGTTTTTAAAAAATTCATCTGGTGTAATGAGCGTAAGTGTGGTTTCAGCTTCTGAAACAGCATGAAAATTAGAAAACCATGAAAGGTAAGCGCTTTCCCCTATTTTTTGGCGAATATCTGGTTGTGCCTTGGCCCAGATGTTTAAAGTATCCATATTAAGGAAAAATCTTTCTGTTGTGAAATCATAAAAATTCTATAACATCAATAATTACAATATATTAAAAACTTATCAAAAAACATTTCACAAGTTATCCACAGGTGTGAAGATCTTTAAAATGTGATAAATTTGAACGACTGTCATTGTATTCAGAGGAAGGAATTAATTATTTATTGAATATCAAATGTTGGACATTATAGCAAATAACATTTCAATTTCAATGGCATTTCTTTTAACCCTTGAATTTTCGTCTTTAATCCGTATTTTCAGCAGGAAAAGGTGTTGCGGGTTGTTTTGTGCAGACGATATTGTTGAAGAAAACGGCTAATGTATTATCAGGTTTTATACATTAGAATATTTTAGAATCGCAATACATCCTATTGACTTCATAAGAGCGTGTGTTATAATTTGTCCCATTATGAAAAAAACATTAAAAACACCCACAAAGATCAAAGGTAAAAAAACACACGGCTTCCGTACACGTATGGCGACTGCAGATGGTCGCAAGGTGTTGTCCAAGCGGCGTGCCAAAGGTCGTAAGAGTTTATCGGTTTAATCCGCATTTTTCAATAGAAGAAGGTCGGGCATCTGCCAGGCGGCAGATGGAAATAATCCCGGACTTTTTCTGCGTGAAAAAAATGTTGCCGGTTATGCTGAAGACGATTGCGCATTTTTGTGTGATTTTATCGTCGACAAATAAACCATGGGCCGCAATACCGGGTTAAACAAACGTAAAACTTATGATCTGTTTTTTAATCAGGATCTACCAAACCGTAAGCCATCTTTTTCTTCCTAAAGTTTGTCGCTTTTATCCGTCCTGTTCACAGTATTCGTTAGAGGCTATTAAAAAATATGGCACCTGGAAAGGCCTTAAGGTGAGTGTTTTCCGTATTTTAAAATGTTCTCCCCTGTCACGCGGGGGCTATGACCCAGTAAGGTAATTATGGAAAAACGTTTTTTTCTTGCCGCTGTATTATCGTTAGGTGTTCTTTTTGTGTTTCAAGGATTTTTTAATCCGACTAAGGATGCAACAACCGTTAATTCTATGAAAATTCAGCAACAGTTTGCTGAAAAAACGGGCAGTTCAGAATTGCAAACAACTTTAAATCCTGCCATTGAGCCGGTAAAACAACCGTTAGCATTTATTGAAAAGACTGTTGTTTTGGAAAACAAGCTTTACCGGGTGGATGTTACAAACAAAGGTGCAAATGTTTCTACCATTTTTTTAAAGCAATATGACTATGTATTTCCGGCAAAACATATTGCTACATTTGATGCGTTTGATAATTTGCCTTTTGATCTTGACCTTATTCAAAAAAATAAGATTAGAGGCGTTTGTCAGATTGGCAGTTGGTTGATTCAAAAAGATATTACGTTAAATGATAATTTTACTATTAATATTAGTTTTTTAATCAAAAACATCGTCCAGAGTGGACAAACATTTTTGTCCAAACACACTAATATTCTTATTGATCTTGAAAAAATAGATAAACATAATGCTCTAGCACAAATCAAACCCAATACCAGTGATTATTCTTTATTGGAATATGCTGTTAAAACTGATAAAAATATTATACGTAAAAACAATGCGACAAATTTTAATGAAAAATGGAATATCCAAAAAGATGTTAATATTGAGTGGGTTTCGTTCAGGGATAAATATTTTGCTATTATTGTCCAGCCGCAAGAAGTAGAAACAAATTATAATGTTGAATATTTGTCATCCAAGGAAATTGGATTAAAGGCGCTTTATGCAGCTCAAGTATTTTCCCCAGAACAAAGCAAGGCCTACTCTTATACTGTGTTTGCTGGGCCCCAACAGCTTGATTTATTAAAGAATGCAGATAAAAGTTTTGATCAAGTGATGGTTTTTAGTGATTGGGGTTGGCTGGATGCTATTGCCAAGGTTATTCATTGGACATTGGGGTATATTCATAAAGTTGTACCCAGTTGGGGGCTTTGTATTATTTTTATCAGCTTATTGGTTTATGGGGCGATGTATCCTTTGACACTAAAAGGGCTGCTTTCCATGAAGAAATTGCAAGCCCTGCAGCCAAAAATGAAAGAACTTCAGGTAAAATATAAAGATAACCAGGAAAAATTAAGCAAAGAGATCATGGAATTGTACCGCATTAATCAAGTTAATCCTCTTGGTGGGTGCTTGCCCATGTTATTACAAATGCCCATTTTTGTGGGACTTTATCAGGTTTTGTGGCGTTCTATCTATTTCCGTGGTGAAAGCTTCCTGTGGATTAAAGATTTATCATTGCCGGATCATACGTTTAAATTACCGGTAACGATTCCTTTTCTTGGAGAATATATTAATATTTTACCCATTGTCATGGTTTTGATCATGGGGGTACAACAAAAAATGAACATTCAAACCAGTGCTGGTACAGAAGAGCAAGTTGCGCAGCAAAAGATGATGGCGATCATGATGCCAGTTTTAATAGGGTTTATCTTCTATAATATGGCAAGTGGCTTGAATTTGTATTTTGTTATTTTTTATACATTGTCCACCCTAAGTCAGTGGCATATTTCCAAAGGTTCTAAGGCGGTTGTTTAAATGACAGATATGTCCAAAGCCATTGAGTTTGATGGAAAAACACTTGAAATGGCGATTAAAAAAGCAGAAGAATCCTTACATGTTTCACGTGAAACATTGGACATTAGAGTCGTCTGTGAAGAGCAGCGCGGGCTTTTTGGCATGGAAGGTGCGAAGTTGGCAAAGATTAAGGTTAAAATTAAAAATTTATTATAATTTTTATTAAGATATAAACATGTGGTTTGATGTTTTGGCAGGCTTAAGATTTGATAGTCGTCATTTTTAACACGATACGGTTGCTTGATTTTTCAAAATGAACTTTTTTAATGCGGGGTGTTTCAATTTTGTCTTGTGTCATAAATAAATGATGGTTGAATAGATAATACATCATTGTATTATGGTTCGTTTAAAAGAACAATGACGTAAGACGTTGGTAGCGCAGTATAAGGTCTCGTTCGTTGTTTCACGTGAAACAGGCTCCGCGCAAGGAGAATATGGCTAAAATTATAACGATTTGCAATCAAAAGGGCGGTACGGGAAAGACAACGACGTCTGTTAACCTTTCCGCTGCGTTGGCTGATTGTGGGAAAAAAGTTCTTCTTGTTGATATGGATCCCCAGGGTAATGCGACCAGCGGTGTTGGTATTAACAAAAATGAGATCAAGCATTCGGCATATGAAGTTCTTTTGCATAAAATACAGCCGGTACAGGCTGTTTTAAAAACAGCTGTATCCAATCTGGACATTATTCCTTGTAACATTCATCTTACGGGTGCTGAGATTGAACTCGTTGGTGTTTTGTCCAGAGAGAACAGACTTAAAAAGGCCCTTGTTGAAATGCGGTCTCAGTACGATTATATTTTATTAGATTCTCCGCCCTCCTTAGGTCTTTTGACATTAAATTCTTTAGTTGCGGCAGACTCTATTATAATACCTATCCAATGCGAGTTTTATGCCTTGGAAGGTGTTTCTCAGTTATTAAATACAATAGGGCTTGTCCGTGACGGACTTAATTCAAATTTGGAAATTGAGGGTGTTCTATTAACGATGGCTGATTTTAGAACAAATTTAACCGTTGAAGTGATCAATGAAATTCGTAATTATTTTAAAGAAAAAGTATATCAATCGATTATTCCCAGGAATATTCGTTTGAGTGAAGCGCCTAGTCATGGAAAACCCATTAATCTTTATGATCGGCATTCTATTGGAGCAAAAAAATACGCAGAATTAGCGGAAGAAGTGATAAAAAGTAATAAACCAATCGAAGATATGTCCAAACAGTGACGGTTATAATGTCCAAAACATGTGTCCAATCTTATAAGGTGAAAATATGGCATTAGGACGTGGTCTTTCAGCCCTTATTGCGGAACGAAAAGAGGAAGTTCCTTCCATGACAGATGCGCAGTTAATTGAAACGGCATCTATCAAAGATAATCGATTTCAACCACGGCAAACGTACGATATTGCCAAAATTGATGAATTGGCCGCGTCTATTAAAGAGCAGGGGTTATTACAACCATTAATTGTCAGGGCCATTGATCAGGGATTTGAGGTGGTAGCTGGGGAGCGTCGGTTAAAGGCAGCGCGCAAACTGGGATTATTGAAGGTTCCTGTAATTGTGCGTAATGTGACTGATCAACAGGCGTTGGTATTAGCGTTGGTTGAAAATTTGCAGCGTGAAGAGTTAAATCCGATTGAAGAGGCTGAAAGTTTTCGTCGTTTAGTTGATGAGTTTAAACAAACACAGGAAGATGTGGCGCGATTGGTTAGTAAAGATCGGGCTACTGTAGCTAATCTTTTACGTTTATTAAAACTTCCCAAGGATATTCAGCGTGCCGTGGCAGATGGCCGTATTTCGGCTGGGCATGCGCGTGCTATTCTTGCGATTGAATCTGTGGAACAGCAAAAAGTTCTGTTTGCGCGCATTGTTGAAGAAAAGCTTTCCGTGCGCGAAGCTGAAGCACTTACAAAAGTTGATGCAACACAAGATGTTACAAAGAATATAAGTAAAATTAAACCATTAAAAGACCCTGAAATTGCAACGCTTGAAGCTGAATTGCGCGGCATTTTTGGAGTTAAGGTTCAGGTGTGTAATGCACGCGGCAATAAGGGAAAACTGGTTATTGAATATTATTCACTCGATGATTTTGATCGCATCCTGGAGGTAATACGCCGATGAAAGAAAATATCCTTGTTATTGTAAAGCCTGACGGCATGGTTAAAGGGCACGCCGGGCATGTATTGACTCGTTTTGAGGAAACAGATCTTAAACTTGTTGGGGCGCGTGTGGTTAAGGTAACACGGGACTTAGCAGAGGCACATTATTTTCAGTTGCGTGAAAAACCTTTTTTTGATGAACTTATCCATTTTTTAATGGGAGATTTGCATAATCATCAGGATATGGTCCTTGCAATGGCGTTTACAGGCGATGAGGCGGTCAGGAAGGGCCGTGAAATTGCCGGAGCGACAAATCCCGAGCTGGCGGATCCGCATTCTATCCGGGGCAGCATGGGCCGTGTTACGACCAAGGGTGTGTTTGAGAATGTTATTCATGTTTCTTCGGATACGCTTGAAGGCGAGCGGGAGATCAAATTATGGTTCACACCGGAAGAAGTTGCCATGGAGCTTTTTCCGACAGCAACCTCCGGGCATAGAAAGGTTTGGGCATGATTACCGGGATGACAGGCTTTGGCTCAGCGCCGTTTGCGATTGGCAGGATCAAGGGGTTGATCGAGGTAAAAAGTGTTAATCACCGTTATTTGGATATTGCTTTTTATTTGCCGCAAGGCTCTGGGATGATGGAAAACAAGATCCGTGAAATGTTATCCAAGATTATTTCTCGAGGGAGAATTACGGTATCTGTGCGTATTACGGAAAAGCCGACGCAGGATGTGTCGTTTAATGAAGATTTGATTGAAGAATACCTGCGCCACGCGCGCAGTATAGAAAAGAAATATAAACTTTCGAATAATTTAACATTGGCGGATCTGATCCGGATGCCCGGGATTGTTGATGTTAAAGAGGTTTTTATTGAGGCGGAACAGTTGTGGCCGGCTGTTGAAAAAGGCTTGGCTGTCGCATTGAAAGGGTTTAAGGTTATGCGTCAAAGGGAAGGCAAGAGCCTTACCATGGATATTGATGATAAACTTAAGCGCATGCTGGCCAAGCTTAAGGCCATTCAAAAGCGGCATGATGACCTGTTAAAGGTTTTCAGCAAGGCCAATAAACCGGAAGATTTTGCATCGTACCAGAAAAGCATTGATGTTAACGAAGAAATTTCGCGGTTTACGCACTATATTGCCGAGATGCGCGCGTTGTTGAAGTCAGATATCCCCTCCGGCAAGAAAATGGATTTTATTGCGCAGGAAATGCAGCGCGAAACCAATACACTGGGTTCAAAATTGCAGGACCAGATGGTTTCTAATGCGGTCATTGCATTAAAGAGCAAGATCGAAAAGATCCGCGAACAGGCCAACAACGTCGAGTGAAGACCAAAGGCCGCATCATTATCCTTTCAGGTCCGTCGGGGGTGGGGAAGACCACCCTCCACGATCTTTTGCTGGCAACGCCACCGTTTAAAGGGCTGATCATCCGGTCTATTTCCGCTACTACCAGAAAACCGCGCGGGCAGGAACGTCACGGGCGGGAGTATCTTTTTCTTTCACTTAAAATGTTTGAATATAAAATCCGGGCCGGGCATTTTCTTGAATGGATGAAGGTGTTTGATCAATATTATGGGACACCGCTTAAGAACGTGCATGCCGCACAGGCTCAGGGTAAACATGTTCTGTTATGCATTGATGTGCACGGAGCGCTGGCGGTAAAAGAAAAAGTTTCTGACGCATTGATGATCTTTGTGACAACGCCATCGGCCGACGAACTCCGCCGACGCCTAGAGTCCCGTGGCACAGATTCACCTGAAAGCGTCGCCATCCGCCTCCAAAAAGCCTGTGCTGAAATCAACCTCGCCCCGCGCTATGATCATGTGGTCGTCAACGACACCCTCCCCGAAGCCTTCAAGCAATTAGCTGCGATCCTGTCGCGGGAATTGAAGATTGCTGAGCTGTAAGACAAAAAGACCGGACAAGCTCTTGTTTTTTATTCTTTTATAGGTAATACTTACGCAATATGTATATTATTAGGACTTTGATTCAGGCATGGATCTCGGTGGTTATTTCAATTCTATTTTTGATGCAGACATTAATGCCTCTTTCGTATGCTCAGGGTGTATTGCCTTCAGGGACGAAATTGGTGGCATTAAGTTCTCTTTTTCATCCGCCCATGTTGTCCGGTGTTAAGGTTTATGCAAAAGATCCTTTCCGTTTTGATTTTATCCTAAATGAAGGGGACGCAGCCGCCGTGGCAGGGGATGGCCGTACGTCTGCTGTGCAGAATGGCGCTTTTAGCCGGGAAGAATCTCTGCGCCTGATCAAATACTTTCTCGCCGCCCTGACAGTTCCCGAAAAAGACCTTTGGGTAAATCTCAGCCCTTATGAAAAAGATCGTATTGTGCCGAAAGTGTTTGGTCAGACAGAAATGGGCCGTGACCTTTTATCGCAGGATTATTTATTAAAACAGATTACAGCCAGTTTAATGTATCCCGAGGAAGGCGCCGGGAAAAAGTTTTGGGATGAGATATATAAACAAGCGCAAGTGAAGTTTGGAACTATTAATATCCCCGTTGATACATTCAACAAGGTCTGGATCGTTCCGGCCAAAGCTGTTGTTTATGAAAAACCAAATGCGGCGGGAAAAAAGCATATTGAAGAAGCTGTTGCCTATATTGCTGAGTCTAGCCTGAAAGTCATGTTGGAATCAGATTATCAAGCAATTACTGAAAATGGGAATATTATCATGCCCAAGGTGAACCAAGGTAAGCGTGGAACCCT
>JBAXBM010000026.1:0-15668 GCA_037141995.1 Candidatus Omnitrophota bacterium | reverse complement strand
GATTCTTTTCCCTTCATAGCCTGCGACAATAGCACGAATGGCAGCGGCCGGGATCCTGGTGGCACCACTAACCTCGATGGAGGCAGTGAAGACTTTTTCTTCATCCGGAACCATCACATTTTTCGCCGGGACCGCCGCCTCGACAGGAGCCGTGGCGCGAGAGGTCTGAATCATCTCTTTTAATTTAAGGTTTTTTTCCTCAAGGCTGTGTCTGGCCTCAATACCGCCGGCTTGCTGTTGAGTGGGAACATCTACCGCTTGAGCGAAAGTAGAAAGAAAAATAAAGATGGCAAGAAGCGGCAGTATCTTGGAAGCTGAAAAATCATTTATCATTCTCTGAATGTTCAATCAAATAGTACCAATCGTCAAGTTTTTTTACAGATTTACATATTTATTAAAAAATAAACGACTTGAATTACATTAAACTCGGATTGTGCATTAGCCGTCATTCTTCTACGTCTGCACAAAAACATGCGTTGTTATTCCAACTGGCCTTTCGCAGTCGCAATATAAACGAGCGAAGCGAAATCACGACGAAGTGCCGATGCCAGTCAAATCGGCCACAATTTTACCGTCAAGGAAAGGCTCGGATTCAACCCGCATCACCTCTGCCTATTAAAAAAGTGGGTTAAAAACTTATTGGTTCAAGCAAAAACGGATTATCTCAGAAATTACTTCTTCGTAATAACATCTATCCGGGTTTCCTCACGCCCTTCGGTCTGACGCATAACAAGTTTATCAAAACCCCACCGGATTGCATTATTATCAAGATAAACAAAAACAGAACCATTCACGAATTTCTTCATAATCCTTCCGGTATGCACCAATTTATTGTCCTGCGTTACCGTCGTGCGTTCACCTGAAAACCAAGAACATTCGTATGGACGCGCCAACTTTATCTGCCACCCTATATGCCCATCATCCTTAGCTGCTTTTACTTCCGTCAACGACTCTAAGCTGCCAAGGCATTGATAGTCCCTGGCATGAGTTTGACGGAATGGCGACTCTGCATACAATAAACTCACAATATGTTCAGCCGTAGGACCGGGTAACTCAATCATGGCAGACTTATCAGCTTTTACAGCAGCTAAGAAATGCTCATAGAAACAACCCGCAGGACAATCTTGCGCTGACCCATATTCAATCCTGACAATATAAAATTCTTCACCCTGCAGGCGTTCCAGCGAAGATTGACATGAATGAATTTGCCTCATCGGCAACTTTCGTTCTTGAATGGCATATTGAGCCGGGTCTGCACATGAACTTAAATCAATATACGCAGGGATATCGCCAATCTCCTGAGCCGATCCCTTCGTTCCATAACCGAAAATGAGAAACAGCAACAGTATTATTGAGCAGGATTTGAGTGGTATTAGGCAAAGCATTTTATCTCCATATACTTTTACAGCATTCAATACATGCATCCTCGCTACATTCTCTCCTTTGAACTTCAAACGGATAACAATCGCAACAACAGTGACTTCGGAAGAAAAATATTTTCATTGCGCCATTCCTCTTAAAGCATAGTAATATCCGTCTTTTATCTTAATTTCAACAGGACACCCGAATAGTTTACTGATATTCTTGTTTATCAGCACCTCATCTTTACTGCCCTGCTGAATGAACTTGCCATCTTTCATCAAGACAACCCGTCCTATTTCAGGAATAATATCAGTAAGATTGTGCGTAACAAGAATAATGCTTTTCCCGGATCTGGCTATCTTACGGAGCATATCCGTGAACTTATAAAGTGCATGCAAATCAAGGCTGGTCGTCGGCTCATCAAGGATTAACGCCTTGGGATCATGCACCAATGCCCTGCCTATCAAAAAACGCCGAGCCTCACCTGAAGACATATCATTCATATTCCTGTGCTGCAGTTGCCCGATCTCCAGGAATTCAATGACTTTTTTAGCCTTTTTTATCATGCCGGGAGTAAGCCGTTCTTTGAACAAACCAATGCTGCTGAAAAACCCAGACAACACGATCTCCAAACCTGTTATATCTCTTGTGCAGGTATACTGAAGTTCATTGGATACGATCCCCAGCAATTTCCTGAGCTCAAAGACGTTCCATCGCTCTTGTCCCCAAATCCTAAATGAACTTCCCCTATCTCCCGGGATCGGATAATATTCCTTAGTTATAACTTTAATAAGGGATGACTTACCGGCGCCATTGGGTCCCAATATGACAACATTATCCCCTTCAAAAATCTTGAGAGAAATAGAATCCAGCACTTTTTTGTTCTTTCCCTTGAGAACTGAAAGATATTTAAACTCTAATAATGGGACTGTCTTTTTTTTCATGCTCATCATGTCCTGCTGTATATTATAAAGAAACAGAGAACGCCCCCATCCGCACGCATCATTTCAGGTACCACCAAAACCATAAATTGGATAATTTATTTGCTGACGCAGATTTATGCCCCCCCATACAGTAATCTCCAGATCCATTCGCCACGGCTCTAATTCCTTCCTGAATTGGCATTAGCCAATTGAAACCAACTCTGAAAACCAGAGAATTGTTGCGGCATGTAAAATCCCATAAATCTTTATTCCCGGCGGCTGCGTCCAAACATATTTCAAACTTATCATGAGATAACAATTTAGCCGTACCATTTTTGTTATTGGGTACTGATAAAACATTAGGCGTCTGGCTTGATAAGGTCACCAGCAAACTTCCTCTCTGCGCCACAGCAAGGATATTCAAATTCTTTAATAAATAATCACACCCTTCGCTATCGGCACAAAGATTCCAACCCGGATAGTTGCTGATATTTTCTGTGTACTGCCAAAGAAAGATACGGCCATTTTGTTTTAACAATTAACAGCTCCTTATATCATTTAAAATCACCAGCATGCCGCACCAACGCAACACTATCCCGTTTCCCTTTGAAGCTCGAACGGATTATGATCTCAATATCCCTATCTAAAGAATTCAATATCCTTATCCATGGATGTCACATCGTTCCACAAGCACATAGCCCGATATAACTTGACGTGCACCCCCATTGATCAATCCAACACCGGGCATCCTGTCTCCCGCATCATTTCTCCATTTCGAAAAAATAATTCACAAATGAAAAGACAATGATAACCATGCTTGTTAAAACAATAATAAAAAACGGGCTCGTTATTTTAGCAAAATAAGAACCGGCAAACATAAAAACAAAAAAAGCAATGTAAGGAAAAAAATCCAAAGCACTAAAAACTCTTCCTAGAAAACTATTTTGACTTTCGGAATGAATTAAGGCATTCAGAGCAATTTCGACAGGTGCGCATATAACGCCGAACAATGTTGATAAGAAAAACACAAAGACTCTATTCGGAAAGTTTTCAACAATAACGGCAAAAAATAAAAGAACAATCCCTGAAAGCAATAATGAAACATTAATTGTTATTTTAACTTCGAATCTTGATCCCACTCTCCCATAAATGAGCGAACCTAAAAATAGACCGATCCCTGCACATATTGCAATCCATCCCAAATCTTTTGTTACTGACGATAAGGCTTTTTGCGCGAAAACAATAAATACAGGATACAACGTGCCGAGCGCGGCAAAAATAATAATTTTCAACTTGAACGAATAACATATTGTTGGACTGGTGAAAAGATATCGTATCCCACTCTTCAAATCACCTAAAACAAAACTTTTTGCTTCTAAACACACACGCTTTCCAGTATCCATGCCTTCATGATTATCGGGCAAATTTATCTTTTCCGGCAAACGGATAAAAAAAACTAATACTGCAGACACGAAAAAAGTGGCCGCATCAATGACAAAAGCTGCAGGAGCTCCGAATTGCTCAACAATCACCCCTCCCAAACCTAGTCCCAAAACTACGGCAATCATCGCCGTCATAGACAATAAAGAATTGGCCGGCAACAAGTCATTATTATCAACCAGGGAAGGCACTAGCGCCATTTTAGCTGGAGTATAAAATTTACCCACGCCAAAAGATAATAAAATTAATAAATAAACAATTAATAATGAATTCAATTTAATAAAAACAAATGGGATCAACACCATCAGCACCCCTCGAATCATATCACAGGAATACAGCGTTCTTCTTTTATCCCATCGATCCACATAAACACCGGCAATCGGAAAAATAATGAATCCCGGGATTAAGGCCAGGCTTAACATTTTTGCCAATTCCAAAGGGGACTGCGGCTGGATTTGGTACGCTAAACCAATCAATGCCATTCGCGTAAGGCGGTCACCGAACTTCGATATAACCTGGGCGCCCCACATAAAAAGAAAATTTTTCTGCTTTAAAACGATGAAATAATTATCAAACATACGCTTTCACGATTTTTAATCCAGCCACTAGCACCTCTCAACTTTTAACTCGCATTTTTTCTATAGGCAGAGGTAATCTTGAACGCATATACAACAAAACTTTCTTGTTTAGCTTTTATTAACAACTGTATTTTGTGATAATTGATGCAAGCGATTGAATTGTTGTAAAACAGTTTTATGCCTTTTAACATTTTCATTCATGGATCGACCGCCAAAAAAGGAGTACCCATCAAGAAAATGTTTTTTAATATCATGCACCAGGTCCCCTTCAGCAATTTTTTCTATAGCATTCAGCAGATACGCAAGATCCCAATCCTGATTGTTTGAAAAAGAAGATAATTCCAAATCAACAAAAGAAATCCTAGATTCAAAATTCATAAATATAATATTAAACGGGTTAGCATCTATTAATGACCATCCTGAATGATGTATTGCCGCCACATTCAAACCATAATTGTAAAAAATAAATAACATATCATTTATTCTGCCTGTTTGCCGGCATCCAAATATTGCTTTGTCAAGTCTCTCGCCTTCAATAAACTGAAATACCGTAATTTTTTGTCTGGTATCCAGAAAAAGGACTTTAGGCGCAGAAATCCCGATATTTGTAAAATGTTCAACAGCAATTTGTTCAGATTGTTGCCGATCACGGGGAAGAATTCTTGAGAAAGGAAAAGGCCCTAAGAAAAAACCGATAAAACTATAAATCGATCCCAATAACCGGTATTTCTTAAAAACAACTTGTTTGGGCTTATCACTATCGGACAATTGAATCGAAACTTTGCGAACAACATTAGCTATCCCGCCATTCATACGTTCTACTTTAATTTCAACAACTTTATCTCTCGAAATTGGTTGATGATTCCAAACATTACTGACTTTCAATATGTATTCAATGATCCATTTATGTCTTAAGAAAAAATATTCTTCTATAAAACTCCACATACCAACCAATAGCAATAATGGCACAATAATAAATAATGCAAAAAAATATTTACTGAAAAATATTATTATCATGGTAAGCCAGTATCAGTGTCCCCCAACATTATTTATTATCATTTGTCAGATTAGGCGGCTGCTTATTCTCGGCCAACAACTCACTTAACTTATTCCTGGAACTCAAAATGCTGTCGATATATTCCAGCCTTTTCTCAGCAGAAATATTATTTCTCAGGAAAAGATCATCTAATTTAAGCGTGTATTCTTTAGTAATAACATCGTATTCTGTCTGAAACTGTGTTAATCGGGTATGAAATGCTTCCGATTTATTTTTTAAGCTCTCCCATTTCACGGCCAGGGATTTGTTTGTGATCAATGCGCTTTCAACAGCCAGCAGATTGCTTAATTTCTCTTTGTCCGCATCGCCGATGTCTTTCTTAGCATAATATATTTCCAGGCATGTATTAAGTTCTTCAAGAAATTGATCATCAACAGCAAAACCCTTGTGCAAAAAAATACTCAATAATCTACTGGAAAACTTTTCCGTCATGGCTGTCCTGTGCCGTTCGATGAGATATTCTCCCTCGGCGGCCATTAATCCCACATAATTCTTATCTATCCACGCCAAAACCAGTTCATGGTTCTTGCTATTCCCGAGCATGTCAAATATCGCATGCCGGATCTTGCTGCTTTTAGTGGATAAAACCTCTTGGAAAAGAAAAGCTGCCACGGCATCACTGAATTGATTTTCAAAAGCGGAAAGCAATAATAGTTTCTCTTTTTCATCTTCCGTCACAGCATATTTATTTATCAGCTCATGCCTTAAGGATTCATGTTCCAAGGCATTAACCAGTGCGTATGCCCCACGAGAAACGATCCATGAAGGATTATTCATGAATTTACGCACAACGGGATCAGGAATATTCGAATCCTTATTGGCAATACCACTTAAAATTATTACCTGCTCGAATAAAACCTGTGGATTATCATTCCGGATCTGTAGTACCGGCCGTACAAGCTCAATTCTCATGGCGTATTTATTGCTGAACACCTGTAAAAACCTTAAAGAAGCAACCAGAACTCGGGTGTCGCTTGAATTTAATTGACCGACAATCTTATTATAAATATTTTGTGCTTCTGTATATTCGGCGGACTTCTTATCAACCTTCTCGTCGGATAATATTTCTCCCAGCGTTTCTGCCTGCTGCCCCAGAACAACAATGGCATTGTAAACAATCTCAGGATTCTTATCTGACAAAAGATTATAATAATCAGACAATGAATATTGTGGGATGGGAACAAATGGATACCGTGAGAAATCTTCTTTGAAGCAGCCTGAACATATTACCGCACAGCTAATGATTAAAGCTAAATATATCTGCTTCATGGTGAACCTCCCTGGCACATCTTTAACGCGTATTTTTTAATAAGAAGCGGTAATAATGATTTCGTTGATTAACGACGGCTATTACAATATCCGCATTATAACGATTTTGTAAATATTCTGCGAACGAAGATGCCACACGGATAACTTTTTTCCCGATGGCATATCCTGCCGCGCCAGTTCAGCGGCAATGTAATAAATACTGCCGGCATTTTCATCCGTATCAAACGCAATACCGTCCCTCCCCCCCCCTCCTATCAAATCCCCTGCTTTGATACTTCAAGAAAATCCGGATTCTTCCCGTCGGCAATCTCCGCCATCCATTGTGTTAATTGTTGACAATACTTCTTGCTGAAACATTGCGCATTTTTGAAACATACGCCTAAATATGCAAGAACAACTTCTTTCTCCCCTGCGTCAAAAAGCCACTTGGCAAGGGTCATATCATCACGTCCACCCCAACACGTATCAAAAGGGTCTTGACGTACTCCGGCGATAAGATATTCACCTGCTTTTTTGTTGTTACCTTCCAGGAATGCGAGCTGGTCAAAAAATATCATCATGTCTTTACGCGCCCAACGGCTTCGCAAGGTAAATGTTATGATTTCTTTAGCAATTTGACTGGCTTCGGCAAGGCGTTGTTCTTTTAAGGCTGCCTGACCCAGAGAAATCAAATCTTCAACCTCTTCATCTTTATCAATTGACGTTTTATACTGCACAAGCGCCCTTTCATACTCTGAAGAAATTTTGCGGCCCTGTTCATCCCATGCCTGCCAGGTCGATTCTCTGCCACCAACAGCACGTGACCATTCCAATGCCACCTGGCCATTTTCATAATAAATCCGGAAAAAAGAACTCGCCGTATCTTTCATGAGGCCGGGAGCATGCTTTCGTATACTTCCTTCACACCGCAACTTCCCACTCTTGTAAAATTCTTTTTCATCCATATTGCCCGCTTCACCAAGATATATATTCTGCCGAAAAAGAGTGCCATCGCGGTGAAAGCATTTCTCTTCCCCCACAGGAACATCATTCACATAATTGCCTTCATTTTGAAGCTTCCCATTGCGCCAGTAAGTCCGATACAGGCCATGCCTTTTTTTATTCAAATAAGAGCCGTCGCTTTTTAATTCACCCGTTGCGTAATACTCTTTAACGCTTTCTAACTTTGCCTCAGGTAAGTCATTCATGCATCCCCCTGATTTTAATACTGCGTTTCACATCCTGCCCGCATGACCACTATCTATTGAAAACGCGGGTTAAAACGCTCTTTAACCCGGATTTTGCAATAGAACACGAAATGCCGTCTGGAACCTAACACACTAAATTGTGCAATTTCTATTGCATTGCAATAGAGCAACTCATTTAATCTCAATAGCTTGTGAAACAACTTTCCTAGCTATTGCAAAATCCGGGTTTAACTTTAGGGCGGGAAAAATAAAAACAAACAGCCAAAACATAAGTAAAAACAATGAGATGACAAAACCAGGCTCCAGGGCTTAAAAAAACCATCCTAACAATATTCTGCATTGGTAAATCAACAGGATGTCCTGAAAAATTTAATTGCATATCTAAAGCATTAAATCGGGCATTCATTTCCTGCGAATATTTTGTAATCCAACAAAGGTGATATAAGCCTGCCAGATAAAGCAATACGCTAGAAAAAACACCCGCAAAAACAACCATTCTTGCCCAGAGAAAATGCATGAAAAGCCCAACGCCGGCTATCAGATATAAGATGCACGTTAAAAATCCAATAAAAACAACAATTTTGTCATAGGGCAACAAATTGTACTGAACAATATATTTTTGTCTGAAATTTTCAGCATCATTCTTAAATGCGGTAAATTGTTGGTTAAATGCCGCCTCACGTCCTGATTTGATCAGGTTCGCTTTGCCTGTTATGGCAGACTTCTCAATGAGTTCAATTCTTCTTTGCATCGACGTATAAATTATTTCAGGAACTCTTTCTTTTACCGCTGAAGAATACGACAACACAATTCCAACCGGCAAATTTGATGCATAATATGACATGAAAAGAAACAAAACAGCAAATATAATGGTACCGATTGACAGTTGTTTCATCACCCCATCCTCCTTAATTAATATGATGCATTTTCACCCCGCATTACACCTTTTTGTTGTGCCCATGCACCTGAATGGATTGCACTTTCCCGTTAGAAAACACCACGACCGTATCTATTCGCGCCGTCGTGTTGCTGTAATACCATACATCTCTTTTTAGCACCTGGTCTAACGACTTTCGATCACTCTTGATATTTGACCCCACATACGCCGGGCACCCCTTGATCACGTAAACATCTTCCTTACTCATGCCTTCTGCAATATTTTCTAACGATGCCTTTTCGAGATTAACAGCCTTTATATTCTTTGCAAAATATTTACCCCACTGAATAGCCGTAGCCGTCAGGTGATATTCCACAGCACCGACTTGAAAACTAATATCCCCGTAAGTTGATGCGACAACCGTGGCCCTGGTGCCGGCAGGAACCAGGACAGGCAGGGCTCTCATGTTATGCCAATAAATCTCTTTGTCTCTGCCGCGCATGCCGTACATCGCATAAACCACATCGCCTTTTTGTAACAAATCTGCAAAAGCCTCCGTGGCCGCAGAACAGCCCAACAATACCGCCAAAAGCACCCCTGCGAATTTCCTCATGCCATTTCTCCTTTATTTAAAAATTAAACCTGAATTGGAAGGTTGGAAATTATAAAGATTACTTATATTTTTTAACAAAAATAAATAAACAACAGCATTCTCCTGACTCACATCTATCGTTTTTTTCCCAGCGATAGCTTGCGTAAAACCTCCCGCTTCATCGTTCGGGATAAATTAAATGAAGTAAGGATCTCCTCAGATTTCTTAGAAGAAAACCCGCCCAAAAGCGCCGCCAGGCGATCTTCCAAATCCCCAGAACAACGGGTCAGACGCTCACGATCTTCCGCCTCATAAGGAAGATAGCGAATCCCTCCCCAAAACGACAAAAGGTCCATAGCCGGGACAGGATCTTTCTCCTGAAGGATTCGTCCCAATTCAAGAAAATAACGCCCAGGCGTGATTGACAACAACGCACCTGCAGCAATCGCCTGATATGCCACTTCTTCGGTCAAGGCATCCAGCTGGAATCCAAAACGGGCAGCAAAACGCGCCGCGCGTAAAATACGTGTCGGATCATCCTGAAAACTTTTGGGATGAATAATCCTGATCAAATGCGCCTCAATATCAGCCAGGCCTTCCATATCATCACGGATGACGCCGTGATTTACCGTGTTAAGGCCGCAGGCAAGCGCATTGATGGTAAAATCACGCCGGAAAAGATCATCCTTAATAACCCCCGGCACAATATCCGGTAACGCGCCCGGCCTGGCGTAAGACTCGGACCGTGCCGTCGCCATATCCAGGGATAACCCATCTTTAAAAGTCAATGCCACAGTCCCAAATTTTTCATGCGGTCTGATCGAAACCTGCTGTTTCTTGGCAAGCCTGTTGGCAAAAGCAATGGCATCCCCTTCGATGACAATATCAATATCAGCAACCGGAGACATAAGCAAAAGGTCCCTGACAGCGCCTCCTACCAAAAAGATACGTTTCTCCGCCACATCAGCTTCACTGCCGATATGCCCCAAAAGATCCTGGGCCATAGCCGGGAGCGAAGAAAAATCAAGCCGTCGTACAACCATTTTAGCCTCTCGGATGAAATTCCTGATGAACCGCCTTCAACCGCTCCCGGTCCACATGTGTATAAATCTGAGTTGTCGATATATCCGTATGCCCGAGCATTTCCTGAACGCTCCTTAAATCCGCGCCGTGCTGCAACAAATGTGTCGCAAATGTATGGCGCAGCGTATGCGGCTTAATATTCTTTTTGATACCCGCCCGAGAAGCGCAATCCTTGATAATTTTCCATGCGCTCTGGCGCGACATCGCCCGGCCCAGGCGGCTGAGAAAAAGCGCATCCCCCGTCCGTCCGTTCTGAAGCTTTCCCCTGGATTTCTCCAGGTATTTTTTAAGCGCTTCGCGCGCTTTACCGCCGACAGGAATCAGCCGTTCCTTATTGCCCTTGCCGATACAGCGCACCAGACCGGATTCAAGATTCACACTTTCCAGGCGCAGCGAAACAAGCTCCGATACCCGAAGACCCGACGCATAAAATAATTCGAGCATGGCCCGGTCACGAACCCCCTGGGCATCACGCCCTGCGGAAGCAGTGATCATGCCCGTGACCTCGACTTGCGTCAAAACATCAGGGATACGCTTCCACTGGCGCGGCGTATCCACCAATCCCGTCGGATCTTCTTTGGCAAAAGACTCCCTCACCAGGAACCGGTGAAACATCCGTATCGCCGCCAGGCTCCGGCAAATCGATGTCACGGCCATCTTCTTTTTTTTCTGGACCATCATATAACGGGAAATATGCTGATGCTTAAGGTCATCCGGAGAAACAACACCTTCTGTCTCCTTGATATACGAACAATACGCGGCAAGATCACGCCTGTAGGCCATCAGCGTATTTTTTGCCAAACCACGCTCAACCGAAATATAATTAATAAATTCAGGGATCAACTCTGTCATCGCAATATAACAGCGTCCGGCTTGAAATTCTTGTAAAGATCCCGCTCTATTTTCCTCAAATCACCCGTTAAAAGATCATAGCGGCGCAACCCTGCGGGCTTATCATAACCCCGAAGGACAAGCTCCAAACGCCCCCGCAAAGCCATCGCTTTATCTTTTTGATTGTCCGGCAACAAGGCCGTCATCCCGTCAAAATGAGCCATGATCTGGCCAATAATATACTTTTCCCTTTTTTCACCACCTGCAGGCCGCCCCAGGATATCCCACAAATCCTTGAAATACACCTTCTCCATCGCGTAATGATTGCCATAAACCTGCCGGGCAGGTTCAACCACTTTTTCATATTCAACAGGCTGTAGAACAGGTATAAATTCGTTACCTTCGGCCACATTTTTCTTTGTGCGGGTAAATTTCTTGCGCAAAGAGGTACACCCCGTCAATACGGTCACACCCAAAATAACCGCCAACACTCCCATCCATATCTTTCTTCTGCGCCTGTATGTCCTCATGCGGTCAACTCCTCAAATTCCAGTTCATTAATAATCTTAATCCCCAGCCGACGGGCCTTTTCAAACTTTGATCCTGCACTTTCACCCGCCACAACATAAGCTGTCGTTTTTGTGACAGAAACTCCGACCTCCCCGCCCAAAGCTATAATTTTAGCTCCGGCTTCATGACGGGTATGGCGCAAAAGCTCACCTGTAAAAACAAAAATCATCCCTGATAACTTCCCGCCGCCAGTTTCATGCGGCTCCAGCATATTTACCCCGGACGCCTGCAGGGCCGTAATCAACCGCCGTGTCACATCCTTCATGAAATACTGGGTAACCGCTGCGGCACTGATTTCTCCCATATCAACCACCGCACGGACATCCTCTTCCCGTGCCGCGGAAAGCGCGCCCATACTGCCGAAATGCCGCGCCAGGGTTTGCGACGCTTTTATGCCGATATTAGGAATTCCCAAAGCATAAAGAAGTCGTGCCAAAGGACGCTTTTTACTTTGATCCACAGCCGCCAACAACTGCACCGCCTTTTTTTCCCCAAACAAGTCAAGCCCGAGCAAAGCCTCTTTTTCTAAAGAATAAATATCTGCAACCGTGCGGACAAGCCCTTTCTCAAGTAATTGCCGCACCGCCGCCCCCCCCATGCCGTCAACGTCCATCGCGTCTCGCGAAGCAAAATGCACCAAGCGCCGTTCCAACTGCCTGGGGCACTCCGGATTAACACACCGCTGCAGGACGCCTTCACCTTCCTGCCCCGCAAGGCTTGTGACAACAAACTCCGGCCGGCATGCAGGACAATCTGTGGGTAGCGCCTTAACTTGCTCCCGGACCTGCGCCCGGTCAACAACCTTGACAATTTTTGGGATAACATCACCGGCGCGTTCAATAAGGACACGGTCTCCCACAGAAACCCCCAGGCGCTCTATCTCATCAAAATTATGCAGCGTGGCGCGCGCGATCGTCACGCCGCCGCAAAAAACCGGCTCAAATTCCGCCACCGGCGTAAGAACACCCGTGCGCCCGACCTGAACCGTAATGCTGCGAATAATCGTGGTAGCCTGATAAGCCGCGAATTTATACGCTACGGCCCAGCGCGGGCTTTTCATGGTCTCCCCCAAAGAACGCTGATCCTCAAACCGATCCACCTTGATGACCACTCCATCCACATCATACGGCAACCCCGTGCGCATCGCCTCAAATTCCGCGCAAACAGCCAAAACCGCATCAATCCCGCGGCAAACCCTCGTGTACGGATTAACCGGGAATCCCCACGCCCGCGCCATTTCAAGAAAAGCTGAATGACACCCTATCTTTTCTCCGCCTTTCATGCGCCCGAAAGAATGAAGGAAAAAACGCAAATGCCGCGCCGCCGCCTCACCGGGATCCAGTAATTTCAAGGCACCGCCCGCCGCATTGCGCGGGTTTACAAAAGGCTCGTCCCCCTGAGTCACGCGCACAGCATTAAACTTGTCAAAGTCCGCTTTATCCATATATACTTCACCGCGGACATCCACATATTCCGGTGCTCCCGGCAACAGTTTGAGCGGTATCGAACGCAGGGTACGGATATTATGCGTAACATCCTCACCGGATTCTCCGTCACCGCGGCTCGCGCCCCGGAGCAGTGCCCCGTTCTCATATGTCAGGGCGGCACTCACCCCGTCTATTTTAAGCTCAACCACAAACGCCACATCCTCATGCCCAAGACCTTTATAAACACGCGCCATCCAAGCCTGCAAATCTCCCGCCGCATACGTATTATCCAAAGAAAGCATCCTGACATCATGCCGGAGTGTCCGCGCCCCTGACAGGATCTTCGCTCCCACACGCTGCGTGGGAGACGCCATTGAAACAAATTCAGGCGCCTGCGCTTCCAACACCAGCAGTTCCTTCATCAGCGCGTCGTACTCCTGATCCGCGATAACCGGTGCATGAAGCACATAGTACGCATGATCATGCCGCGCGATTTCTTCGCGCAATCTTATAATATTTTCTTGTAATATGTTTTGAATAGGCCGCGATGCAGGATCAGACATAAAACCTCATGAATGGAGGCGCGGATAAATCCGAAAAAGATTTTCCGGATCACAACAAAAAATGGTCGGGAGAGGGGGGTTTGAACCCCCGACCTCAACGTCCCGAACGTTGCGCGCTAGCCAGCTGCGCTATCTCCCGATATGGCGACCAAAGAAGGCGTAATTCTAACATTGCGCCCCGACTTCGTCAATTATATCTTTCATCCGTCAACATATAAGACTAGACTTCCTTGATCCCAAAGCCTATCTCAGCTTCAACCGCAATATCATCCCCCACAAAACACTTGCATTCCAAAAAGCCCGCCTTGGCCAAAAGCTTCATGGTCTTGACCTCGATGCGCAACTGGTCGCCCGGCACAACAACACGGTGAAATTTTGCCGTTGTCTTGGCAAGATAATAAATCAGATTCTTTCCCTGCATCCCCTTGGAATAATAGAAATAAATACACCCTGCCTGGGCCATCGCCTCCACCATCAAAACCCCCGGCATCACTTTTTCAGACGGGAAGTGGCCCTGAAAATGCGCCTCGTTCACTGAAACATTTTTGATCGCCACCAGCTTTTCATTAGGGACAAGATCAATCACGCGATCAATCATCAAGAACGGAAACCGGTGCGGAATAACTTTCTGAATTTCCTGGATATCCAATTGCATATTAACCCCTCAGAGATTGAACAGATGTTGATTTTAATATATATTTTGCCAGCAAATCCGTCTCAATGTTAACGCTGCCGCCTGATTTCTTGCCGCCGATAGCTGTCACCTTGAGCGTATGCGGGATAAAATATACCGCGAACCACCCTTTGCGCACTTCCCCCACGGTCAGGCTGATCCCGTCAAGGGCCACAGATCCTTTGGGAACCACGTACCGCATCAGGTCGCGCGGGGCACTGATGCGGTATTCCACATAATTGGGGAGTGTACGGATATCCGCAATGCGGCCGACGCCATCCACATGCCCCGTCACAAAATGACCGCCCAGACGCGCATCCGCCTTCATGGCCCGTTCAAGGTTAAGGATTGTCCCCGGGAGAACATCTTTCAATGTTGTGGCTTCAAGTGTTTCTTTCATTAAATCAAAATAATAGCAGCCCCCCTTGATGCGCGTCACCGTCAGGCAAACCCCGTCATTGGCGATGCTGTCTCCGGCCCTGACATCATCAAACACCCTGGGGCTTTTGACCGCCAGGGTCAAAAGATTCTTTGTCCTCTCAAGGGCCTTAACAATGCCCTGCGCTTCAATGATTCCCGTGAACATGATCTGCCTCGATAAAAATATCTTTTCCTATGCGCTCGACGGAACTTATTTCATATCCGCCCCCGTTTAATACCTTGTCCAGGTCAACCCCGTCAACCGCATCCGCAGGCCTGGCCCCCATCAAACGCGGCGCGATGTAGGCATGCAGCCGATCCGCCAGCCCGGCTTCTAATACAGCATTCACCAGCGTCGGCCCACCCTCTATTAAGATACGGACAAGTCCATTTTTTGCAAGCGCTTTAAAAAGAGCCTTCAGATCAACCTTCCCGCCCGTCGACGCACAAGGTATAATGCCGATGCCGCGTTTAATGCATGCGCGGCGTTTTACCGCGGAAGCTCGCCGGGTTACGGCCGCCATAACCTGCCCGGGCTTTGTCCCTTCCAGCATGCGCGCCTCAAGGGGCATCCTCAACGAGGAATCAACAATCACTTTCACCAGAGCCCTTCCCGTCGCCTCAAGCCGCGGATCATCCGCCAGGACCGTGCCGATACCGATAACAATAGCATCAAAATCATCCCGGCGAAGCCTGGCCAAGGCGCGCGTGATATCCGACGTGATCCATTTCACGTTCCCGGAGCGCGTCCCGGCCTTCCCGTCCATCGTCTGGGCAATCTTAACCGTCACATGCGGCATTTCTGCCGTAATATAC
>JBAXBM010000025.1:0-15829 GCA_037141995.1 Candidatus Omnitrophota bacterium | reverse complement strand
CTAATGTAAGAACAACGTCTCCCGGACGAACAATGCTCATCAAATGATCAGCAATTCGCGCCTTTTCAATATGAACAAGTCCCTGCGGCCGCTGCTGGCGGATTTTTTCCATCAAAACAGCCGTTGTAACACCATCAATTGGCTTTTCGCTTGCCGCATAAATATCCATCAATACCAAATAATCAGCAAAACCGAACGAACCGGCAAAATCATCCATTAAAAACTTTGTTCTCGAATACCGATGTGGCTGAAAAACAACAACAAGCCGTTTTCGCCCGAGTGTTTTCGCCGTCTGCAACGTCGCCGCAATCTCAGTGGGGTGATGTCCATAATCATCAATCATAAGAACACCGCCAGATTCCCCTTTACGCTCAAAACGCCGCCTTACCCCAGCAAAGCCTTTTAATGTTGCACGAACAACAGAAAGATCGATTTTTAATGCATGCGCCAGCGCAATAACAGCCAGTGAATTTTGAACATTATGCTTGCCGGGGATCCCAAGCTCAAAACGGCCGATCAAATCTCCCTTATAATGACAATCATACGATGTGCCCGCAACATCCAACTTCAGCCCCGAAGCAATCCAATCATTATGCTCCCCGAATCCATAGGTTGTAAACCGGCGAGAACTCGCCGCAACAATGGCGGGAAGATGCTTGTCATCCCCGCAAATGATCAACAACCCGTCAGGAACAGTCCTCGCGACAAACTTCGTGTACGCATCTAAAATATTGTTCCAAGTATGATAAAAATCAACATGTTCAAAATCCATATTGGTGATAATCGAAAAATGAGGCGAAAAGTAAAGGAACGAACCGTCACTCTCATCCACTTCGGCCACCATATGCCGGCCGATACCAAGGGTTGCGTTATATTCCCCTTCATTGACAATCCCGCCGACAGCCGTTGTCGGCTTTAATCCCGCGTTAATGAGAAGATACGATGCCATCGACGAGGTTGTAGTTTTTCCATGTGCCCCAGCCACTGTGATGCCGACCTCTTTATTGACAAGCTGTGCCAGGAGTTCAGCCCGGCGCAAAACGGGAATATGGCCGCTGAAAGCCTGGAACATTTCAGGATTGTCCGCCTTGACAGCTGAAGAATAAACAACACAGTCAGCCCCCTCGATATTCCTGATATCATGCCCGATAAATATCTGAGCCCCTCTCTGCCTCAAACGCCGCGTCAGCTCACTGTCCTTTTGGTCAGAGCCACTGACGATATAGCCTTTAGCCAGCATGAGCAAGGCAAGATTCCCCATCCCCATCCCGCCGATCCCAATAAAATGATAATGTTTAAAATCTTTCTTAACTTTATGCGCGTGATTCATTCAAGTATCTCCTTCAAAAAAACTTTAGCCATCAGCCACCCGTAAAAGTTCATTGGCAAGACGAAGGGCTCCGTCGACAACAAAATCATCCTGAAGTTTCCTGCGGTTCTCTGCGCGTCTGGTGCGGGAAGGATCTAACTCCAATGCCTGTAAAATCTTATCGCGAAGCATATCCTGCCGCAAGGCTTTTTCCTCAATTATTGAAGCCGTACCCATCCTCTCCAGAACACGGGCGTTATATTTCTGATGATCATTGGCTCCAGGATACGGGATAAGAAGCGCCGGGACACCCAGCAATCCCAGCTCTGTCACCGTCCCGGCCCCGGCACGGCCGATCACAAGATCTGCCGCCGCATAAGCGCTCCCGATATCCTCAATATATTCACGCACTAACGCCGGAATGCCCATCTGCTCATAACGGTCATGCACACCCTTAAAATCTCGCCTGCCGGTTATATGAATAACCTGCACAGCGGGAATACCTGCAAAAGACTCCAGCACCTGGCTATTCATCGCCCGGCTGCCCTGGCTCCCGCCGAATACAAGCACCGTACGTCGCTGAATATCCAAACCAAAACGGCGATGCGCTTCTTCACGGGAAATCTGAAAATCAAAGGCCCTCAACGGATTCCCTGTCCATACCGCCTTACCCTGAGGAAATAAAGAAACAGTTTCCTTAAAACCAACAGCCGCACGCCGAACAAAACGTCCCAAAATCCTGTTGGCCTCTCCCGGCACCGCATTCTGCTCATGAAGCATCGCCGGTACGCCGCAAACAACGGCCGATAAAACAACGGGAAAAGAACTGTACGCCCCAAAGCCGAGAACCGCCGCAGGGCGCATCCGTTTAATCAAGCCGAAACAGCTTGCTGATGCCTGAACCATCCTGCCGGCAGCCCTTACGCGGTCAATGATGCCCCTGGATGCAAAACCTTCAACCGCGATATCAACACACTCAAACCCGGCCCCGCGGATTCTGTCACCCGCCGATCCAAAAGCCCCGACAAAAGAAATGTCACATCCCCTGCGGCGCAATTCTTCAGCCGTGACAAGCGCCGGATAAATATGCCCGCCCGTACCCCCTGTGGCCAAAATAATTTTCCGCACGATTAACCTCCGAGATCCTGTGTCCGTGAAACATTAAGCATAAGGCCGGCCATGGTCATATTAAAAATAAGCGCCGACCCGCCGTAACTGATAAACGGAAGCGGAAGCCCTTTTGTCGGCAAGGCGCCAATACTGACGCCGATATTAACAACGACCTGAATGCTCAACATCACCATGATCCCGACACATAAAAGATACCCAAAAGAATCCGCGGTATGCCGGATAATCCTCGTCCCCTGCCATATAAAAATCCCGAAAAGGACTATCACCGCCAGCGCCCCCAGAAAACCAAGTTCTTCACCAATAATAGAAAAAATAAAATCCGTATGCGCCGCCGGAAGATAAAAAAGCTTCTGCACACTCTTACCAAGCCCTACGCCCCAAAAACCGCCCGATCCCAGCGCAATCTGCGATTGGGACAGCTGGAACCCCGCCCCTTGCGCGTCCTGCCACGGATTCATAAACGAAACAACCCGCCGGATACGATACGGTTCGGCAATAATAAGCACCGCCAGAACCGGAACCGCCAGTCCGGCAATAAAGGCAAACACACTTTTACGTCCGCCCGCCACAAAATACATCGACATGGTAATCGAGGCCACCAGCACGGTATTACCGAGATCAGGCTGTTTGATAATAAGCGCGCACATCAACCCCATCACTAAAATAACCGGGCCAAACCCTCTCCTCAGCGAACGGATCATCGCACGCTTACGGGAGAAAAAATCCGCCAGATAAACGATCAGGGCAACCTTGGCATACTCCGAAGGCTGAAAATTAATCAGCCCCACATTAAACCACCGGCGAGCCCCGGATGATATTTTGCCAATCCCGGGAATAAGAACAAGGATCAGCATGACGAGAGCAAGAACTAAAATAGGCCGGGCATATTTCTGGAGATGACGGTAATCAATGATCATCGCCGTCCACATCATGACGGAACCGATCAGCATAAACATCAGATGCCTCTGAAGAAAATACATGCTGTTATGCATGGTCTCAAGCGCGTAGACACCGCTCGAACTGTAAATCATGACCGTCCCGAGGCACATCAAAATTGTAAATGACGCAAAAAATGTAAAACGGACATTACGCATGGTCATCCCCGATCCGGGCAACGATCTGCTTGAAAACCCTGCCGCGATGTTCAAAATTATCGAACATATCAAAACTCGCGGTCATCGGGGAAAAAAGAACACACCCGCCTGGAACCGCCAGCCGCTGCGCGCACGCCACCGCATCTTCCAGCCCGCCCCGGATCACCGCAACCGGCAGGACATCATTAAAAGTATCCCGCAACTGTTCTTTGATCACCCCGATAACCACCAACGCTGCCACCTTACGCCGTACAAGGTCGCGCAAAGAAGAGTAATCCAGGCACTTGTCTGATCCTCCGGCAATCATCACCGCAGGACGGTCCATCCGCTCCAGGGCCCAGCGACCTGCCTCAACGGTTGTTGATTTCGAATCATTGATATACTCCACACCATCAATGATCCCGGACTTTTCCATCCGATGTTCAACTCCGGGGAATTCTTGAAAAACTTTATCCGCCACACACGAAGGGATATCAAGGATGCGCGCCACTGCCGCTACCGCCAGAAAGTTAGGATTAGAACAACCTTCCTGATGAAAAAATGTCACTTTCGAAGAAAAGCCGTCAGCCAAGGCACAAACCAGGGGATCATCCGCGTTCAAAAGAGCATATTCATCTGCCGTCTGATTCATGAAAATACGCTTCTTCGCATTAAAATAATCCTGCATATCAGGATGCCTGTCCAAATGATTCTGGCTGAAATTAAGAAAAACCGCGATCGTCGGACGAAATGTTGCAATAAGCTCAAGCTGGAATGAACTGATTTCAACAACAAAATAATCCACATCGGCTGACAGCACAATTTCTGAAAAAGGGACACCCACATTGCCGCACAAGCCAGCCTTCCTGCCTGCCGCTTCAATCACCTTCGCGATGAGTGTCGCCGTCGTTGTTTTGCCATTAGACCCCGTAACCGCTATGACAGGTTTGGAACAAAATCGCCACGCGAATTCAATTTCTCCTATAACATGAATGCCCTTGTCCCTGGCCCAGCGCAAAGATTCAGCGTCTTTTCTAACGCCGGGGCTGGCAACCACAAGGTCAGAATCTTCAATAAATGCACGCGTATGCCCGCCGGACTCAACAGCAACCGCCGCGTCATCCCTGAAACCGGCAAGCGCCGAACGAATATCCTCCAGCGGCCTGGCATCAGTAATTTTCGCCATGCCCCCCTGATCCAGCACAAGGTTCACCGCCGCCACCCCGCTTTTGGCTGCACCGATCACCGTCACTTTTTTCCCTTGTAATTTCATACAAAAATCCTCCCGGCACGCGCCTGGCAATATCAGCGGATCTTCAATGTTGTCAGCGTCAGCAGCGCAAGAATAATCCCTACAATCCAAAAACGGATAACAATCTTCGATTCCTTCCAGTTCATCTTTTGAAGATGATGATGATACGGAGAACACAAAAAAATCCTTTTATGCGTCAGCTTGTAGGATGTGACCTGGATAATAACCGACATCGCCTCCCAAACAAAGACACCGCCGAGAATAACAAGCAACAATTCTTTCTTGATAAAAACAGCAATAATTCCCAGGGTCCCGCCCAAAGCCAATGCCCCCACATCCCCCATAAAAATATCAGCCGGATGCGCGTTAAACCAGAGGAAACCGAGACTTGCGCCGACAATCGCCGCGCTATAAACAGTCAATTCCCCTGTGCCCGGCAAATATGGAATAAACAGGTATTCACTGAAATTAATGTTGCCGCTGACATAACAAAGAAAACCCAGTGTGATGGCAACAATCAGCGTGCACCCGATGGCCAACCCGTCAAGCCCGTCAGTCAAATTTACCGCATTAGACGTCCCGACAACAACCCCCATGACAAACAACATATAAAAAGCACCCAGGTCAATCACAAGATTTTTCATGAAAGGCACATCCAGCGTCGTGGCCACATGCAGTTGCGTATAAACATAAAAACTGACAATGCCGGCAAGAACAACCTGCCAGATCATTTTAGTCCGCGCACTCAAGCCATTCTTTTTCCGGCCGGAAAGTTTCATATAATCATCAAAGAAACCGAGAACCGCCAGCCAGATACTGGTCAACATCGTCAATAAAACATACGGATTGCCCATATCCGCCCAAAGGAGCACTGAAAAAACAATACTGCCGATGATCAGAATGCCGCCCATTGTCGGCGTACCCTGTTTGGATTTAAGCTCTTCGCCGAGGATGTTTCCCCGGCCTTGCCCCATCACAGGCTTTTCACCTAAATTCCACTCCTTGAGTTTTCGGATCAACCATGGCCCGATGATCACACAGACAAGAAAAGTCGTCACCGCCGCCATGCCGGCCCGGAATGTAATGTACTTGAAAATATTCAACGGGAAAAATTCAGCCCGCAGCTGTGACAAATAATAAAACATCTTTTTATCCTTTCACAAATTCAACCAGCTCTTGAACCACTTTTTCCATTCGCATCCCCCGCGACCCCTTGGCAAGAAATACGTCTCCCCGCTGAAGATAAACTTTCAGGGCTTCAATCATGGCTTCCTGGCCATCAAAATGCCTGACATCAAGAGATGTTCGCCCCGACCTGGCGGCGTCCCCCATCAGTTTGGCCTTGGCCCCGCACGTAAAAAACGCATCCAGCCGTGATCCCGCTGCGGCTAACCCGACAGAACGATGCCATTCATCGGAGTGTTCCCCTAATTCCAGCATATCGGCCGCAGCCATAATAGCACGGCCCCGGATCTTCATCATCTCAATCGCCTTAAATGCATTGGCATAGGAAACAGGATTCGCATTATACGTGTCATCAACAAACGTAATACCCCCGGCACGAATCAAGCACTGACGGCCCTTGGCCGGACGTAACCGGCTTAAAGCCTTCAACGCAAGAGGCATCGCGACCCCCTGAGATTTCCCGCAGGCCACCGCGGCCAAAGCATTCGCGGCCGCGCCAGGGGAAAATGTTTTTAATATAAATTCTTCTTTAGACGCCATCACCACATGAATCCCGCGGGCATCAAGAAAGACCGCGGATGCGTGAATATCCGCTTCTGCTTTAATCCCGTAAGATAAAACAGTTTGCGGAAGCCCCATTTTCAAGAGCCGGTTCCAGTAAGGATCATCCGCGTTCGTAATGATACAACCATCTGCAGACAGATATTTAAGGAGAGAAATTTTTTCTTCAAAAACCCCCTCCGGGCTTCCCAGGCCTTCTAAATGTGAAGGCCCGACATTCGTGAATACCGCTGCTGTAGGATTTGTAATTTCTGCCAGCCAGGCTATTTCTCCCGGATGATTGGTCCCCATCTCAATCACCGCGACTTCATGCCGCGGGCTCATTTTCAACAGGGTCATCGGCACGCCGATATGATTATTTTCCGTGCCTTGATTATAAAGAACCCTGTACTTCTGACCCAGTACCGCCGCAATCATTTCCTTCGTCGATGTTTTCCCCGCACTGCCCGTCACCGCAATAACCGGGATACGAAACCGAAACCGGTGATACCGCGCCAAACGGCCCAGCGCCTTAACCGTATCTTCAACAATAATTACCGCGATGGATAAAGGAACCGCGACATCCTTACGGCTAACAAGAACAGCTGTAGCGCCTTGCGTTACCGCTTGTGCCAAGAAATCATGCCCGTCAAAACGATCCCCCTTAATCGCCACAAAAATCTGATGGCGCCGGACAAGCCGTGTGTCAGTAGAAACCCCCGCGATACGCGCACGCGCAGTGCCCGCCAAAAGCTCACCCCAGACAGCTGCCGCAATTTCTCCCAGTGTGAACCCCATCCCCCTACCCCCTGCCGCCTAAAATACGGGAAACGATATCCCTTTCATTAAAATCAATCACCCCGTCCCGAAGGATCTGTGTGGTTTCATGGCCCTTGCCCGCCAAAAGAACAATATCATTCTTGCGGGCCATTGCCAATGCCGCGCCAATCGCCGCCCCGCGATCAGGGATAACAGTGTAAATCGGACGCGAAAAAGCAGGCACAATCTCCGCAATAATCGCATCAGGATCCTCACTGCGCGGATTATCCGATGTCAAAAAAACATGATCCGCAAGCTCACATGCCACGCGCCCCATACGCGGCCGCTTGGTCCGATCGCGATCACCGCCACATCCGAATACAAGGATCAATCTCCCGTGCGGGACAATCTTAAGGCAATTCAGGACATTCTGCAAACCATCATCTGTATGCGCGTAATCAATAAACACACAAAAATCCTGCCCGCAAACAACTCGTTCCAATCGACCCGGAACACACGAAAGGTTTTCAATCCCCCGACAGACCACATCCGGAGGGAATCCCGCTCCAATGCCCGCCGCAAAAGCCGCGAGCATATTGTAAATATTATGCCTGCCGATAAAATGCGTCACCAGGGGAAATTCCTGGCCATTCAAGATAATACAAAAACGCGTTCCCGCAAGGCTAAAATCATCAATACGCACCGTGATATCGGCCGGCCTGTCAAGGGCGTACGTCAAAACTTTTGCCGGCGTCATGGGAACAAGGCGTCGGCCGTACGCATCATCAACATTAATAACCGCAAAAGCCGAAGAAGCCAACCCGCTGAATAAACGGGCCTTGGCCTGAAAATACGCCTCCATGGTCCCATGTTCGTCAAGATGATCACCGGTAAGATTGGTAAATATCCCTCCGATAAAATCAATCCCGTCCACGCGCCCCTGCGCCAAAGCATGCGAAGAAACTTCCATGACAGCATACCCCACCCCTTCAGCGGCGATATCGGCCAGGAATATCTGATTATCCAAAAAACCAGGCGTCGTATTCTTCGACGGGATAACATGCGTTCCAACCCGGCGGTTTACTGTTCCGACAACCCCGCACGCCAATCCTGCCGCGCCAAGAACAGACTCCAGAAAATATGTTATGGTTGTTTTACCGTTCGTGCCGGTCACCCCCATTACCCGGACTTGCCGGGATAAAGACCCATAAAAACGGCCGGCAACGGCATGGAACACCGCACGGGGATCCTTCACATGCAAAAAGTACACCCCGCCAGAATCCCCATCCAAAAAGCGTGAAGACGATTCTTCCGGCAGAATAATAACTTTAGCCCCCCTCGATACGGCATCAGCAATAAAAGCATCACCATTCCGCGTTATCCGGGCAACCGGGGGCAAAGCGGCAAAAAGGCTGCCGGGCGTAACACGGCGTGAATCATCCCACACAGACGGGATCTCCACATCCGCGAAAATACCGAGCCCCCGCGCATCCAGGACCCCCTCTAATAAATCTTTCAACCGCATAAGCACCATCCTTGATCATTCACCCGGGACACCCCGCCTGCGGGCACTGGCAAAATACCTCAATGAATCCTCAACAATCTCTTTAAAAACAGGCGCCGCCACAAGGCCGCCATAATAAATCGGATGCGGATCATCCACTGTGACGACAATCGCCAGCTGCGGATCATCCACCGGAGCAAACCCTATGAATGACGCCACAAATTTACTGTGCGAATATACCCCGTTGACAACTTTCTGCGCCGTTCCTGTTTTGCCGCCGGCGGTAATGTCTTTCATTTTCGCGGCTGTCGCCGTACCCTCATCAACCACGCCCTGAAGAATGCTCTGCATACGGCGCGCGATATCCGGATGCAAAACATCCCCCTGCGATTGCGGCATAAATTCCGTTACGGTATTCCCCCGTTCATCCTTAATAGCTTTAATATAATACGGCTTCATATAATGCCCGTTATTGGCAATGGCGGCGATCGCACTCACCAGTTGTACCGGCGTCACAGTCACTTCCTGTCCAATAGGAATCGCTCCGATGCTCGTCTTTGACCACTGTGCCGGAGGCTTCAAAAGCCCCCCCACCTCACCCACCATCCCGATCCCCGTCTTCATCCCAAAACGGAACCGGCGGGCATATTCATACACCTTTGCCGGACCCAGCCGCTCGGCAATCTTTGTCACACCGATATTGCTGGAATGCTCAACAACCTGCCGGAACGTCAGGTTGCCCAAAGGTTCATGGTCATTGAGGATATGATTCCCCACCCGGTACTTACCATTTTCACAAAAAATAATATCTTCTTCTTTAAACGCCCCTTCTTCAAGCCCGGCAGAAGCCGTGACAATTTTAAACACGGATCCCGGTTCATAAACAAAAGCCACCGCGCGGTTTGTCCTGTTTTCCGGCGGTGAAGCCTCCGGAGCATCAGGACGGAACGTCGGGCAATTAGCAAAAGCAAGTATTTCACCCGTCTTGGGATCCATGACAATAACCGACGCGCTCACCGCGTGATACTTTTCGAATGATTTCTGCAATGCTTTCTCGGCGATATATTGAACCGTTTCGTCGATTGTCAGCACCACGCTATCCCCATTCTTCGGAGCGACAAAATCTTTTTCAATCATCAAATCCCGCATGCGGGCATCTCTTAAAAACTGCGCCATCCCCTTGGTCCCGCGCAAATGGCGGTCATACTCAAGTTCAACTCCCTGCAACCCGGTATTATCAATATTCGCAAAACCTATCACATGCGCGGCCAGACTGCCGTTGGGATAAAAACGCCGGCTCTCCTTCACCAAACCGATCCCCTGGATCTTTTTTGACTTCAACGCGTCATTCTGTTCCGCTGAGAGTTTGCGCGCCAACCATACAAAGCTCTTGTCCCTGGCCATACGCCCGGCATAAAAATCAGCTGAACCACCCAGTATCGCAGCCACCCCCCTGGCGGCCGTATCTTTTTGGGCCTGTGTCATCATGCGCGGATTAGCAAAAAGCGAGTACGCCGGAACATTCAGGGCAAGCAACCGCATATTGCGGTCATAGATCGTTCCCCGAACAGGTTCAAGATCAACAATATGATTGTGCTGTTTATCTGCCTTTTCCGCAAGATAGTCAAAACGAAAAATCTGAATCAGGGACAGCTTGACGCAAAAAAGAATAATGCAGAAAAGAAAAAAGAAGAATATCAAGCCAACACGTGGGGGATATTTTTGAAAATGCAAGGCCGGGGACTTTTCTAAATGGTTGTAGGAAACAGTTTCAACGAGACGCGAAAGCCAGTGTCATGACACGGCCCACAAGGCCCTGCCCGCGCTCAATACCGTCCGCCAGAACATTCGTCGTCGCTGCGGATTCAACTTCGACCACATTCCTGCGGCTGGCAAAACGATAGCCGCTGTTTTCCCTGGCAAGGAACTCACGCCCGATATTATCCGATGACTGCAGGCGAAGAATATCATTCCTTACCCCGGCATTATGCTCGGCCAATTTTTCAATACGGGATTCTTTCTTCTTCCCCTGGTACGCCAGGGCATAAATGTTCATCTGCAAATGAATATAAAGCAACGCCATCACTGTTACCAACCCCATGCCTTTAAGAAAATGCCCCATCGTCCCCTATCCTTTCAATGACCCTTAACCGGGCACTGCGGGCACGCGGATTATCCGCTGCCTCTGCATCCCCCGGCCTCAATGGTTTTTTTGTCAATAACACAGCACGCCCCTCGCGTGCCCATGACCTGAATTTTGCCTTAACAATCCTGTCTTCCAGCGAATGGAACGCAATCACCGCCATCCGCCCGCCGGGCTTGAGCCGTTCAAACGCCTGCGTTAGCGCTCCGGCAAGAATATCATGTTCACCGTTTCCCGCGATCCTCCGCGCCTGAAATGTCTGCGTCGCAGGATGAAGCCTGTTCCGCTGATACCCCCGCCGCAATGCCTTCAGCACAATCTCCGCCAGCCCGGCCGTTGTCCTGATCCGCTCCCCGGCACGCGCCGCGACGAGCACCCGGGCAATTCGCCGGGAAAAACGCTCTTCCCCAAAATTAAAAATAATATCTGCCAAAGCTTCTTCCGACAGGTCATTCACCAGATCTTCAGCTGTAGTGCCGGCATCACGGTCCATGCGCATGTCAAGCGGCCCATCCATCCGAAAACTAAACCCCCGCCCGGCATCATCAAGCTGAAGGCTGGAAACCCCCAAATCAAAAAGAACCGCATCAACAACCGTGACGCCCACACCATCCAGGGCTGATCCCAGGCGTGCAAAACTATTTTTTACAATATCCAGGCGCCCCGAAAATCCTGAAAGGCGCTCACGTGCTAGCTTTATTGCGTCATTATCCTGATCTATGCCGATCATGCGCCCAGAAGCCCCTATCCGCTCCGCTATCAACGCCGCATGACCACCCAAACCCAGCGTACAATCAAGAACAACAGCTCCTTCTACCGGATTCAGCAACGCCAACACTTCAATCGGCATAACAGGAACATGCAACGTCTCCGGCATCATTCAGCAAAACCCCTTTCCATGATCATCACAATGACGCCAAATCGCCGGATGCCGCCACAAAACTGGGGATCTTGCGCTCCAAAACCGCCTGCTGAAAACCTTCCCATACCAACGCCTGCTCTTCAGGATCAACAACCATTTCCCAATGGCCCTTGATGCTATGCCGCATGTATACCTTGCGATTCCCGCGAAACACCAGGAAAAGACGTGTCCGCCCGGTATGATCTTCTTCGGTAGAACAAAAAACACACTCACAATGCGGAAGTTCAACCATGTGTTTGAAAATAAATCGTTGCTGAGCGGTGATCATACGCACCTCCTCACACAGGGATTAATCTTTTCCAAAATCTATAAACTCAGGACATTTTCCGCTGTCTGCTCAAAAAGCCGGCTCGACTTCGCGTAATATTCCTGCCAACGTGCGTGATCCCAAATTTCAATACGGTTGGAAACCCCGATCAAAACCGACTTATCCTTAATCCCCGCGTAATCTTTCAAATACTGCGGAAGAAGAAACCGGCCCTGTTTATCCGGTACCACATCCATCGCCCCGGAAAAGAACATCCGGTTGAATGTGCGCGAATCCTGTTTCGTAAAAGGAACATCGCGGAACTTCTGCTCGTACTGCCGCCACTCCGCTTCAGCGAACATAAAAACACAAGCTTCTAATCCCCGGGTGACAAAGAACTTCGGCACACTGTTCTGCTGGGCTGCTTCCCGGAACTTTGCCGGGAGGATCAACCTGCCTTTGGTATCCAAATTGTGCGCGTATTCACCGTAAAACATGACAGCCCTCTCGTTGCGGAGGAATACACCACTTCACACCACTTTCCTCCACCAGCACTCACAATTATAGTCCGGCACGTAAGAGTGTCAACAAAATAAAAGGGAAATAAAAGAAAAAGCCCGCACAAATAAAACTTTGCGCGGGCATAATAATTTATAAATAATAAAAGGCCGACACCTTAGTCAGCCATGCGGATCAACAATCCCACTTACAAGATAAAATTAATTTTTATACCGCTCGGGAGGACACCTTCCGGGCGAAGAAGCGGCGGGCGCTGGCAATATCACGGGCGATCTGCGCCATGAGCGTTTCTTTGTCAGGAAAAACTTGATCATCACGGAGTTTTTTAAAAAACTCAACAAGAATCTCGCGGCCGTACAAATTACCGTGATAATCAAGCAAATGCAACTCCCGCATGAGCGGCGCATCCTTGCCCTTGAACGTCGGGCGGCGGCCGATATAGCAAAGGCCGTTAACCGCCCTGGAACGCCATAAAGCCCTGACAAGATAAATACCCGGAGGCAAACTGACGGTGTCTTCCTTCTTAAAATTCGCAGTAGGATACCCCAGCGTCCTGCCGCGCCCGTCCCCGCCTTCCACCTCGCCCAGAAAAGCAAAAGGCCTGCCGAGGAACCGCTTTACACCGGTAAGCTTGCCCTCGGCAATCATGGCCCTGATGGTCGTTGAGCGAATGTTCTTTCGGGTGTTACGGATGATATCCATCTGTTCCACTTCAAAGCCATTCGCCTCTCCCAGCAATCTCAGCAGGGCCACCGTGCCTGCGCGGCCACAGCCAAAATGAAAATCGCGGCCGATAACGACTTTTCTGGCTCTCATCCAACCGACAAGAAATCTGTAAACAAAATTTTCAGGAAGGCAGGAAGAAAAACGGCGGTCAAAACGCACAATAACACAAACATCAACCCCCATGGCCTCAATGAGCCGCAAGCGGTGTTCCAGCGTCGTGATCAAGGGGAACGGATGAAGCGGCTGAAGCACGGCACTGGGGTGCGGATCGAATGTAACAACCGCCGAAAGAACACCCATCCGGCCTGCCTCGGAAACCGCCCGGGCAATGACCTTCTGATGCCCGCGATGCACGCCGTCAAATACCCCAATGGCGGCGACAGACGCTTTCAGTTCAGGCGGAAGGGCGCCACGGATGAATATGCGTTTCATTGACATCGTCCAGTTTAACCGCGTCGTTAATGATAAATGGGCCTACCTTCGTGCGGCGGATCTCGGTGATGCACGCACCGCAGCCAAGATCCTCGCCGACATCCTCGGCGATCTGACGGACATACGTCCCCTTGGAACAATCAAGATGGAAACGGACCAGCGGAGATGTGAATTCAATCAAGTTCAGCACGTCAACCCTGACCTGACGCGGTTCACGCTTGACCTCAATCCCCTTCCGGGCCAGTTTATAGAGGCGCTGCCCCTCGTATTTTACCGCCGATACCATCGGAGGGACCTGGTCAATCAGCCCCGTGAATTTCCTGAAAGACGCCTCGACCATGGCCTGGGTCACGGATTCAAAAGGGCGCTCCGAAAGGACTTCCCCCTGGATATCCGCACTGCGCGTTTTAACCCCCAGCTTAAGGGTGGCGCCATATCCTTTATCAAAGCCAACGAATTTATCAAATAATTTTGTTGACGGACCGACGAGAATAACAAGAACACCGGTTGCCAGAGGATCCAGCGTCCCGGCGTGTCCCACGCGTTTGTTCCTGATCTTCCGGCGAACGATCGCTACAACATCATGAGACGTCATGCCTGAAGGTTTGTCAACAACAATGATCCCGTCCATATCAATATCAGCCTCAAACACAGATTTATATTATCTTTTCAATCGCGGCTAAAACAATCGTCTTTGCCTGCGCCAAAGGTTTATCCAGAAAACCGCCGCTGGCATTCTTGTGCCCGCCGCCGTTAAAACCAGCGGATAAACGCGCCACATCCACTGCCCCACGGCTGCGGAAATTCAGGCGCGTCTTTCTTTTTTCCTGCTCGGTGATGATCATGACCACATCAAGCCCCTTGACCGCCCGCAAAAACCCGAACACCTTATCCTTCACATCAAGCCCATCTGAGAAAACACTTGCCTGCCGACGGGAAATACTCAGACACGCCACCCTGTTGCCCAGATGCAGTGTCAGCGTATTCATCAGACGCAAAAATGCCTTAAGATCTTTCTCCGGCATGGTCTCATAGGCTTGACGGTAAAGCCCGCTCACGGAAAGATCGAATTTCATCAGCTCGGCGATCACCTTGTGCGTTTGCGCGCTCGTGCAGTCAAATCCAAAAGATCCGGTATCAGTTAAAATACCCAGATAAAGCAATTCGGCCATATCCCGGGTTAAAGGGTTGCCGGAAGCCTTGAGCAAGCCATAAACGATCTCCGACGTAGATGAGCTGTCCAACTTGACAAGATTGTGATCGCCAAAAGATGTATTGGTCACATGATGGTCAATATTGATAACCTTGACCCCCTGACCCACCAAACGCGCCGGCTTGCCGATACGTTCCTTATCACCGCAATCGAGCACCACGGCCACCTCGGGAACAAATTTCATTTTCTCAGTATAGGCCTCATAAAGCCGCACCTGGGGCACAAACTTCAACCACTCAGGGCATGACCCATCATTGACCAAACGAACTTTCTTGCCCAAGGAACGCAAGAAAAGTGTCATGGCCAACGCAGAACCAAGCGCATCCGGATCAGGATTGACATGCATGGTCACCAGGAATGTGCGGTGAGCCTTGATCGTACGAAGGATGGCACGATGCATAAACTAAACGTCCTTGCCTTCGTCGGAAGAGACTTCGCCAGGAACCTCACCCTCAACAGGCGATTTGTGCTGGGCGCGACCCGCTTCCAGCTCATTAAATAACTTCGTCATGTGCACACCCTGGGCAATGGTATTGTCATACACAAACTTCACTTCCGGGATATGCCTGATCGTCACCCGCTGCCCAATCAATCGCCGCACCATGCCCCTGGCTGAATCAAGGCCTCCCTGCACACGGCGTATCGCCTCCGGATCATCGGAAAGGATACTGAACCCCACATGCGCCCAGCTTAAATCCTTGCTGACATCCACATAGGTGATGGTAACGCCAATAACGCGCGGATCCCTGATTTCACCCAGCAGCATCATTTGGCTGATCTCACGTTTAATGAACTGATTGATCCTGTCCATGCGTTCCATACAAATCTCCTCTCCGGGCAGTGCCGGGATATACTCTCTAATGCCCTCAAGCAT
>JBAXBM010000024.1:0-16015 GCA_037141995.1 Candidatus Omnitrophota bacterium | reverse complement strand
ATCAGTTTTTATTTGTACGCTTCCCCCGAAGCGATCTTCCGCCGAACGCAGGGCAGGACGGACCGTCCCTTGCTCAATGTTCCTGATCCTATGGCTAGAATCAGAGAATTGTTAGCTGTGCGCGACCCCCATTACCGCAGGGCAGATCATGTTGTCGATTCAAGCGAGGACAACATTCCTGGGGTGGTGGATGAGATCCTTCGTATCCTGCAAACTTACCGAACATGACGCGATCCTTGTTTTAAATGCTGTCAGCGGATTTGGGATTAAACGCATCCGTACGCTGATCGAACGCTTTGGCTCTCTTTCTGCCGCTCTTCAGGCCCCTATTGAAGAATTTATTTCATTTCCGGGCATTCCCCAGGCCTCACGGATCAATCTGCAGACGTTTAATGCGCAGGCATTCCTGGAGAAGGACCGTGCGGCCTGCGCGGCCTTCGGTGCAACGGCCCTGACATTTCATGACGATCATTATCCGATGAGCCTGCATGATATACCTGATCCTCCCGCAGTGATTTATGTCGCGGGTGATTTTCCGGCTAAACTGGATTGTTCTATTGCTATCGTCGGTTCACGCCGGGCAACATTGTACGGACTTAAGATTGCGGGGGATTTCGCAACAGGTCTTGCCGAGTTAGGGATACCAGTTGTTTCGGGGGTGGCCCGTGGGGTGGATGCCGCGGCTCACCGGGGTGCTTTACGTGCAGGGGGGGCCACGGTGGGGGTTCTTGGTTGTGGGCTTGATGTTATTTATCCTCTTGAAAATAAGGATTTGTATCTTGCTATAAGGAAAAACGGCTGTCTTATATCGGAATTTCCGTTTGGGACATTGCCATTACCGTCACATTTCCCGCGGCGCAATCGTATCGTGAGTGGTTTGTCGCTGGGTATTGTGGTCGTTGAGGCGGGATTAAAAAGCGGGGCATTGGTGACAGCCGGATTTGCCCTGGAGCAGGGCCGGGAAGTTTTTGCTGTTCCTGGACGTATCGACAGTGCAATGTCGGATGGATCGCACACCTTGATTCAACAGGGTGCCAAGGCTGTCTTATCAATACGGGACATCCTGGAAGACCTTCCGCTGGAAATCTTGCGGCCCAAAGGCTCTGGAGGCGAAACAGAAGATGACAAGGCTGTTGTTCGTGGACTTTGGGGCGATGAAAAGGTCATTTTTGATTTTATTAAGGAAGGTATCACAACATATGAGGCTTTGGAGGCGCGTACCGGGTTTTCTACAACAACGCTTTTGGCGGCACTCCTCGCCCTTGAGCTGCGCGGTAAAATTATTCAGAAACCCGGACGAATATATGTTTTAGGGAAACGGGCAGATTTTAAGGGTGTTTTTGATGAAAGCACACAGGAGGGCTAAAACATTTAGCGAAAAGTGTTGCAATATTCTTGTTTTCGTGGAAAGTATGATAACAACTTTTATTAACTTTTTTCTATAAAATATGTCTAAAGCACTCGTTATTGTTGAATCACCGGCCAAGGTCAAGACGATCAACAAGATCCTCGGAGCCCGTTATAAAGTCACATCATCAATGGGGCATCTCATCGACCTTCCCAAATCAACACTGGGTGTTGATGTGGACAAAGATTTTGAGCCGAAATTGATTGTTGTGCGTGCCAAGCAGAAAATTCTTACCAAGCTTAAGAAAGAAGCCGATGGCAAGACTGAAATATATTTTGCGACGGACCCTGATCGTGAGGGGGAGGCTATTGGGTGGAATCTTGTGCCGCATCTGGCGGTTGATAAAAAAATCTTCCGTGTTGTTTTCCATGAGATCACGCGTGATGCTGTCCTGAAAGCGTTCAAAGACAAGCATCAGTTCGACGCTAATAAAGTCAATGCCCAGAATGCGCGCCGTGTCCTTGACCGTATCGTGGGTTATTCGATCAGTCCGATCCTTTGGAAAAAAGTCGGCGGGCGTTTGAGTGCCGGGCGTGTCCAATCGGTAGCGCTTCGTCTGATCGTTGAACGTGAACGCGCGATTCAGAAATTTGTCCCTGTTGAATATTGGCAGGTTGCTGTTTTTCTCAAGAAAGACGGCGTGGATGGCGTGCTGGAAGCCCAGCTTGAGAAGATCGATGGGATCAAAGCTGATTTGAGGACTGAAGCCGAAACCAGCGTGGTTACGCGCGAACTCGGCGGCAAACTTTTTCGTGTTACGTCGGTCACAACGCGTGAAGTCAAGCGCAATGCCCTGCCGCCTTTTATCACGAGCACTCTCCAGCAGGAAGCTTTTTCGAAATTGGGGTTCAACGCCCAACGCACGATGATGACGGCCCAGGAACTGTATGAAGGGGCCGAGATTGGGGAAGAAGATCCGGTAGGTCTTATCACTTATATGCGTACGGATTCTGTGAATATTGCCAATGAGGCTTTGGGACGGGTGCGTGATTATATCGCCGTGGCCTACGGCAAGGCGTATCTTCCTGATGTGCCCAATAAATTCAAATCAAAAAAATCTGCCCAGGAAGCGCACGAAGCAATTCGCCCGACGGATGTCCAGCGTTCACCGGATAAAGTAAGAAAATTTCTGACAGATGACCAGTTTAAGATTTATGAACTGGTTTGGAAACGTTTTGTCAGCTGTCAAATGGCTCCGGCTGTCTTTGAAAATAAGAAAGTTGAAGTCTCTGCCGGTGATAAATATCTTTTTGGTGCTTCGGGATCAACACTTCTTTTTCCGGGTTGTCTGTCTCTTTACAAGAGTGTGGATGATGAACAGGAAAAGCAGGACCTAGCGCCCTATGTTGATAAAGACATGCTTCAGATGACAGAGGTCAAGCCTTCCCAGCATTTCACCAAGCCGCCGGCGCGTTTTTCGGAAGCCAGCCTTGTGAAAACGTTGGAAGAAGAAGGCATCGGCCGGCCGAGTACCTATGCCTCTATTATTCAGACACTTGTTTTGCGTAATTATGTCACGCGCGAGCGCGGTTATTTTACGCCAACACAGTTGGGTTGCCTTGTGTGTGATCTTTTGGTGGCTAATTTCCCAAGAATAATGGATATCACTTTTACGGCCCAGATGGAAGAACGGCTCGATCTTGTTGAAGAAGGGAAGCTTGAGTACGCGACGTTGCTCAAGGATTTCTATGGGCCTTTCCGTCAGGAACTTGATGCCGCTTCAGGAAATATAGAGAAGACCAATATTGCTTTTGCGAAACCATGCCCTGTGTGCCAGGGGGAAATGCTGGTTAAATGGGGTCGGAACGGGCGTTTTGTCAGTTGTGCCGCATTTCCCAAGTGCAAGCATGCCGAACCTTTTCCGACAGGAGTTGTTTGCCCTGAGGAAGGGTGCGGGGGGGAGCTTGTTGAACGCCGCAACCGCCGCGGCGGTGTTTTTTACGGCTGCAATAAATATCCAGCATGTAAACACATATCTAATAAATTGCCTGCACCGCCACAGGAGCCGTCCGCTGTGCCTGCATAACATTATTTTTTCCATTTATTAATTTAATTATTCATATATTATTAATAATATGGTAAATAGTTATATTGATGCATTCCTTCATAAGTTAGCCGTTGAAAAGAATTACTCCGAGCATACCTTGCTCAATTACAGGCTTGACCTGGAAGAATTCTTTGTTTTTCTTGGTCATGATAATGTGAAGGCTGTTGATTATCCGGTCTTACGCCGTTTTTTGGCACATTTGCGCGCCAAAGATTTAAGGCCGCGCAGTGTGGCGCGGAAGCTTTCTTCTTTGAGGTCTTTTTTTAAATACCTTCAGCGGGAAGGTTTGGTTGAAAAGAATCCGGCCGCGTTGCTGCAGACGCCCAAGCTTGACAAGGCACTCCCTCACTTTATGACGGAACAGGATGCGGTGCGTTTGATGGATGCGCCTTCTGAAAACAAGATGTCTGATTTACGGGACAAGGCAATTTTTGAGACGCTTTATTCCGCGGGGATCCGTGTGAGTGAACTGGTGGGAATGAGTGTGGCGGATGTTGATTTGATCAGCAATGTCGTTAAGGTTTTTGGGAAAGGGAAAAAAGAACGCATTGTGCCTATAGGTGAGAAGGCCTGTGCCGCGATTACAGATTATTTAGGCCCCCGCGCGGCGGGTTCCGGGCCTGTTTTTCTTAACAAAGCCGGCGGCCGTCTGACTGCGCGCAGTGTGCGCAATATAATTAACAAGCATATTGCGCGTCAATCCATTGCCCAGAAAGTTCATCCGCATATGTTGCGGCATTCTTTTGCCACGCATATGCTTGATCATGGGGCTGATCTGCGCTCTGTGCAGGAACTGTTGGGGCATGTGAATTTGTCGACCACACAAATATATACACATTTGACAACAGATCGCCTGCGGCATGTTTACGCGAAGGCGCATCCAAGGGCCTGATGATGCTTGATATTCTTTACCTTATTTATTTGATTTTTTCTATTCCGTTCTTGATTTTACGCCGGCGCTGGCATAATGGGTTTGCCATGCGTTTCGGCTTTTTCAAGCGGGATTTAATTAAAGAATTGATACGCAAACCGAACATATGGATTCACGCGGTCAGTGTCGGGGAAGTCAGCGCTGCTGAAGAGGTCATCAGAGGGTTGCGTGCGCGGTATCCGCATTATCGCATTGTTTTTTCAGTTACGACAAAGGCTGGTTATGCCTTAGCTTGGCAAAAGTATTCTTCGTCGGCACTTGTGATCTGGTCTCCGTTGGATTTCAGCGGGACGGTTCGCTGTTTTGTCGCGTTGATACGTCCTCTTGTTTATGTGGCGGTTGAGACTGAGTTGTGGCCGAACCTTTTTGCCAGGCTCGGGCGTGAAGGGGTCCCTGTTGTGATCATGAATGCCAGGATTTCGGATAAAGCCTATCCTGGTTATTGCCTGGCAAGGCCGTTGATTAAGGGGATGCTTTCCAGGATCAGTCTTGTGTGTGCCCAGAGTTCGCTTGATGCCGAACGATTTGTTAAATTGGGTGTATTGAAAGACTCTGTAAAAGTCGTTGGTAATGTGAAGTTTGATGTGATATCTTTGCCGGGGATGGCCAAGGATGCGGCGCGTGTTAATTTCGGTTTTGAACGTCAACATAATGTCCTGGTGGCAGGGAGTACACATCCGGGAGAAGAAGCATTGATCATTGACATTTTCTCTGAATTGAGGGTAAAGTTCCCGCAACTTCGGGTTGTTTTGGCGCCGAGGCATCCTGAACGGGCAGAAAAAGTCGCGTTGCTGGTTCGGGGCAAGGGGTATGTTCCGGTTTTTTTTTCAGGGCATCCGGGAGGTGCTCTTGCGCCAGAAGAGATCCTTGTAATGGATGCGATTGGATATTTGATGCGTTTGTATGCCGCTGCGGATATTGTATTCATAGGAAAAAGTCTCGGGATTCCCGGACGCGGGGGGCAAAATCCTATCGAACCGGCCGCATGTGCCAAGCCTGTGATTGTCGGGCCTTTTATGGAGAATTTTCGTGATGTTATGCGTCTTTTTCGGGTTAACAATGCGCTGATGGAACTTCGGGCGGCGGGTGATTTGTCAGGTGCCATTGAAGAAATGCTGGCACATCCTGAAAAGATGGAGGGCTATGCCGCACGGGCATGTGCTGTTGTAGATCAAAATCGCGGTGCGGCGGCACGGATCGTGAGCATGATCGCAGGCATAGAACATAAAAGGTGGCTATGAGTTCTTATTTAGAACGCATCATTACCGGGAAAAATAATATGATTACGGCACATATTATCAGGTTTTTCCTGTGGCTTCTTTCTTGTATCTATGTTTTGATTGTTGTTATTTTAAAATGGTGTCATGATATTGGTTTTTTTATTACGTTTAAGGCTGACCATCCGGTGATCAGTATCGGCAATATTACGGTCGGCGGGGTGGGCAAAACACCGTTAGTTATTTTTTTGGCAGGCATTTTACAGAGTAAAGGGAAGCGCCCGGTGATCCTGACGCGCGGGTATATGGTGGGGGTGGATACGCGCAGTGATGAGGCGGATATGATGGCTGAGCGTTTGCCGGGCGTTCCGGTGATGGTTAACTCTGATCGTATCAGTTCATTGAAAAAAGCAAAATCCAGATTGTCACCGGATGTATTTATTCTGGATGACGGTTTTCAACATTGGCGGTTGCAGAGAGACCTGGACATTGTGGCGATTGACGCGACCAATCCTTTTAGCAATGGGCATGTCTTGCCCCGGGGCTTGTTGCGTGAGCCTTTGCAGGCCTTGAAACGGGCCGATCTTTTTATTTTGACAAAGACAGACCTGGGGGGTGCCAATGTTCCGTTTATCCTTGAAACACTGAGAAGGGTTAATCGCGGTTGTCCTGTGATCGAAACCATTCATGCGCCCGTTGGGATCCTGGATGTTTTAAAAGGCATACGCTACCGCGATTTTTCCCTTATAAAAGACAGGGTGGCGGGTGTGTGCGCCCTTGGTTCGCCGGGTTCTTTCCAGGCCATCCTGGCACGCGAGGGGGCCATGATTGAGAAGATGTATTGTTTTGAAGATCATTACAATTATACGCTCAAGGATGCGAACATGATTGCTGAATTTTGTTATCAGAAGAAAATCAACAAGGTTGTTACAACGCATAAGGATGCTGTTAAAATCAAGAATTTTTCGAAGGCTTTTCAAGGGATAAGCCTTCTTGTCCTGGAGATCGAGATCAAGGTGACCGATGGGAAAAATGAACTCCTTTCAAGGCTCGATAGCCTCTGGTATTCTTAAAATATTCGCGGCAGTCATCAGATTATTGCCGCTGGGGATCGCGTTATGCCTGGGGCGTTGTATCGGCGATATTGCTTGTGCGGCAAGTGTGCGCCAGCGCCGACTGGTGATGCGGCATTTAAAGACGGCTTTTGGCAAGACCCGTACGTATGCTGAAATTTGCATGATTATGCGGGAGTTTTATCGTTGTTACGGTCAAAGTATTATTGAGCTGGCGCGATTACCTCTTATCGCGCGTCATGGTTTTGCGGCATGTGTAGATGTCCAGGGCCGTGAACATGTCGATGCGGCGATCAAGAAAGGCAAGGGGTGTATTTTCTTGTCTATTCATGCGGGTAATTGGGAACTTTCCAATATGATCGGAAGTATGATCGGTTATCCGTATAACATGGTGGCTAACGATCTTAACAATATTAATAAAGTTGCGGAATTTATTAATAATCTTCGCCGGAGCGCGGGGTGCCGTATCATACATCCCGGGATCGGCGGGAGGGAGATTATCCGGAGGCTTCAAAAAAACGAAATTGTCACCCTCGTGGCTGATCAGGGAGGCTCTGATGGGTTGATGGTTCCTTTTTTCGGCAGGCAGGCATCCATGTCGACAGGCGCCGTGAGGATCGCGCTGAAATATGATGTCCCTGTGATCCTGGTTAATATTCATCGCTCATCAGCCGGACGCCATTCTCTGACAGCCGTACCTTTTGACTTGAAGTCAACGCAGCATGCCGAGGAGGATATTAAGGAGAATCTGCGGCGTATGATGCGTCAATATGAGGCCTGGGTCAATGAGAACCCGCAGGAATATGTGTGGTTTTATAAGACCTGGAAATATGATAAAAGCAGGACTGTCCTTATCCTTGATGACGGTCGAGTCGGTCATTTACGACAGTCGCAGGCTGCGGCCAGGGCATATGCTGCCGTGGCATTTGAAAATGGGCTGTCGGTTTTTACTGAAACAGTTAAAGTTGATTTTAAGACGGAATTTGCGGTGAAGTTTTTTCCTTTTGCTTTTTTGTATGGTGGTGCATGGGGAGGGGCTTTGAAGCGTTTTATTGAACCATTAACATGGGAAGCATTAAGCCGCGTGCGTCCAGATGCCGTTATTTCTTGCGGGGCGCGCAATGCGGCCGTGAATGCATGGGTTTCCCGTGAAAACGGGGCGCGTTCTATCGTTATTCTTCGGCCCGGACCGTTGAGGGCCGGCATTTTCAGCCTTTTGATTCTTCCTCAGCACGATCTTAAGCCAGGCAGGATCTCATCCAATGTGACCGTGACCAAAGGGGCTCTTAATCTGATGGATAAGGTGTACCTTGAGGATAATGTCAAGGCGTTAATCCTCCGGTATCAGCATCTGCGGCAGAATCAACGTCCCAAGCTGGCCCTTTTGATAGGCGGGGATACTAAGGGCGTGGTCATGTCTGAACATCAGATCAAGGGTGTCCTGCGTCAGGTCAAGTCCGCGGCGACTGAATTCGGGATTGACCTTCTTGTTTCAACATCCCGCCGAACGACGCCTGTTGTTGAGCAGGCGGTTATCCGGGAGCTTTCAGATTATTCCAGGACAGCTTTAATAATTATCGCCAGCAAGACAAATGTCCCGGAAGCTGTCGGCGGTATGCTGGGGCTTGCTGATATAGTCGTGGTGTCGGGGGAAAGTATTTCTATGATCTCGGAAGCTTCCGCATCGGGGAAGAAAACCATTGTTTTTTCTGTCGGGGCATCTAAAGATAGTAAGTACAGCTGTTTTTGTGAGAAGCTGGCGGAACAGGGGCATATTTATTATACCGAACCTTTGGGTATTGCGGGTGTCATTGACACTATTCTCAGGAATAAAGTTGTTATGAAAGCAATTAATGATAACGGAATTTTAAAAGATGCCATGCGGAGGATATTGCCGTGAAGATCCTTCAGGTGCTCCCGGAGTTGAATGTCGGCGGAGTGGAACGAGGTACTGTTGATTTAGCGGGATATCTCCAGGATCATGGCCATGTCCCGATTGTTATCTCCAACGGAGGCTCGATGGTGCCGCAGCTGGAGGCCCGGGGAATCAAACATTATATTTTACCTGTACATCGAAAAAATGTTTTTATAGCCTGGCAATGCGTCAAGGCGTTGCGGCGTATTATCCGGGATGAAAAAGTCGATATTGTTCATGCCCGTTCACGTGTGCCGGCCTGGATCGCATGGGTTGCCGCACGCAAGACGGACGCTGAATTTGTAACGACATGTCACGGGTATTACTCCCAGAATGTGATGAGCCGGATCATGGGGTGGGGGAAAAGGGTTATTGTGATCAGTGAGGTTATCGGCCGGCACATGATTGATCATTTCGGTGTGCACGCGGATAATATCCGATTAATCCCGCGCAGCGTTGATCTTGAGAAATTTAAGTTTCGTCCGCGTCCATCCGGGCGTTCAACGGTTATAGTTTCTATTGTCGGGCGCATTACGCCGCTCAAAGGACATCCGTATTTCCTCCAGGGGATGGCCAAGGTTATCCGCCTGATGCCTTTTGTGCGGGTGCGTATTGTCGGTGATGTCCCGTCAGGCAAGAAAAGTTATAAAGATAATCTGATGCTGCTCACACGCCGCCTGGGGATTGCTGACAATGTGGAATTCATGGGGAATCGCGCGGATATTCCGTCCTTGTTGAGTGATACAGATGTCCTTGTCCTTTCCACCGTAACGCAGGAAGCTTTTGGCCGTGTCCTTATTGAAGCGCAGGCGGTGGGTGTGCCTGTCGTGGCAACCAAAGTCGGTGGTGTGGTGGACATTATCGAACATGAACGCACGGGACTCCTCGTCCTTCCCCGGGATCCCGACGGGATTGCATCGGCGGTGATGCGCCTTATTAATGATTCTAAATTCGCTGATGCCATGGCTATCGAAGCCCGTCGATGTGTGGAAACGAAGTATACGTTGGAACAAATGGCGTCCCGTACGATTAAGGTTTATGATGAGGTGAGACGATCGACGAATATCCTGGTGATTAAACTTGGCGCTATTGGAGATATTATCCTTTCCAGCCCGGCGTTTAAAGCATTGCGTCAGCGTTTTCCGCATGCGCATATTTGTTGCCTTACCGGGGAAGCCGGAGCGGCGCTGATGCATGGCTGCCCGTATGTGGATGATGTCCTGGTCTATGATCACAAGGGTAAAGGCAAGGGGATCACCGGTTTTATACCTGTCCTTAAACAGCTTCTGAGGTACCGTTTTGATAAGGTGATTGATTTCCAGAATAATACCCGCAGCCACATGTTGGCGGCTTTGTGCATGCCCCGTTTCAGCTATGGGTATCGCAATAATAAGTTGGGGATGCTTTTAACTGACGGGATCATGGATGACCAGCCGGATCTTTCTCCGGTCAGGCATCAGTTTCGTATTTTGGAAAAACTTGGGATTGTGTATGGTGAGGATTTTCATCTTGAAATGTGGCCGCGGCGTGATGAGCATGATTATGCCTGCCGCCTTTTGAATGATCAATGGATTGACGAGAAGAATCATCTTGTTGTGGGTATGAACATTGCCGCGTCAGAACGCTGGGTTTCCAAAAACTGGCCTTTGACAGCCATGGTTGAATTGTGCGACAGATTGGCGGCTGATGGCATCCGTGTTGTTGTTATGGGGATGGAAAAAGACCGCGAAATTGCCCGTCAATTGATGATGAAAACAAAATCGAAACCTGCGGTGCTTGTCGGTAAAACCAATATCCTTCAGCTGGCGGCGCTTATCGCGCGCTGCCGTATTTTTATTACGCCGGATTCGGCGCCGCTGCATGTGGCCTCGGCCATGAATGTGCCGGTAGTTGCTTTATTCGGCCCGACAAATCCCCGGCGGCATATCCCGCCGGGAAGAGTTTGTGTTGTGGAAAAAGGGATGACCTGCCGTCCTTGTTATTCACCCCAATGCCGGCTGGGGACCCAGGCTTGCCTTAAAGATATTACGGCGCAAGAGGTATATCTTGAAATAAAGAAATTTTTTAAAGAGCCTGCCGCGCGCGTATGAAAATACTTCTTTTGGCCAATCATTTGAATGCCGGAGGCATAACAACCTGCCTTTTAACTCTGGGGAAAGAGTATGTTCGCCGCGGGCATCAGGTCACCATTGCGTCTTCCGGCGGCGGCTGTGTGGCGGCTGCCGCGGCGGCAGGTATTGGTCATTTGATGGTGCCGGAGTTGCGGGTCAAATGTGAATATCATCCCGTTCTTATCCGAGCGGTTCTCACGATTTCGCGTTTTGTGCGTGTTGAAACGGTGGATATCCTGCATGCACATACCCGGGTGACTCAAATGGTTGCGGCAATCTCCGGAGTCACCACACACTGTCCTTACGTTTCCACGTGTCATGGTTTTTTTAAATTGCGTTTATCCCGTTTCCTTTTCCCTTTGTGGGGGAAGACGGTTGTTGCTATCAGCCGCGCGGTGGTTGACCATCTTGTTTTGGCTTTTAAAGTCCCGCCGGAGCGTGTTGTTCTTGTGCCCAACGGCATTGATGCGGAACGATTCAAGCCGCGTTCACCTGCGGAACGTTTAATGATCAGGGAGCGTTTTGGTTTGAATCCCGGGGCTCCTATTGTCGGGACGATTGGCCGGTTGTCGGATGTCAAAGGGCAGGAATATCTTATTAAAGCAATGGACCTGTTACGGCGTCGAATCCCCGGCGTGAAATGTTTCATTGTGGGAGAGGGTCCCATGGAAGAAAGCCTAAAATCGCTTGTTCAATCAGTTGGGCTTGAATTGAATGTGATTTTTTTGCCTATTATGGGATTCCCCGAAGAGGTTTTACCGGTTTTTGATGTTTTTGCCATGCCGTCCCTCCAGGAAGGTCTGGGACTTTCTGTCATGGAGGCTTCGGCGTGCGGTATCCCCGTTGTGGCTTCACGGGTTGGGGGCCTTGTTGAGGCGGTTAACAGCGGGGAAACAGGTTTATTGGTGCCGGCCAGGGACCCAGATGCATTGGCCGCTGCGCTGGAAAGGTTGCTGTTGGATAAAGCACTCGCGGAGCGGCTTGGATCTGCCGGCCGCCGGCGGATAATAGCTGATTTTTCGATCGCTGTCATGGTTGATAAGACGTTGGATGTTTACCGTAAGGTTGTTTCTTTACATGCATAATATTCTTGTTGTTTCTGTTAATTGGATCGGGGATGCTGTTTTTTCAACAGCCGTATACCGGGCGCTTAAGACAGCTTTTCCGGCAGCACGTTTGACAGTGCTCGCGGTGCCCCGTGTCAAGGATGTGCTTGAATTGTGCCCGGATGTCGACGAGGTGATTGTTTATGAGGAGTCCCGTCATGCAGGGGGTATTGCCGGGATGGTCCGGGCGGGATTGTCTTTACGGCACAGGCATTTTGATGCCGCGTTTATACTGCGGCGTTCATTGTCCCGCTCATGGCTTGCTTTGATCGCGGGAATTCCTGTCCGGGTGGGATTCGGTGTTCCGGGATGGGGTAAACTGTTGACGCATACCGTGGATGATGCCGGGTGTGATTTTCTTCACCGGCGTGATGTGTATCTCAGGGTGGTTGAAGCTTTCGGGGTGAAGGCCGTGGATCGATCATGCCGGCTTGTTGTCAGCCGTGTCACATGTGAATGTGTTGCTACGCTGTTGCGGGAGCATGGGTTAAAGGGAAATGAACGGATTGTTGTTCTTCATACAGGCGGGAATTGGGAACTTAAGCAGTGGCCTGCCTCACGGTTTGCGGCATTGACAGCCAGGTTGACAACTGAACTACAATTTACAGTTGTTCTTTCCGGCGGCGCATCTGATCTTGAGCGTGTGAATGCCATAGCGGTTGCTTCCGGTGTGGCGCCTCTTGTATTGGCGGGTCGAACAGGATTGAAAGAGCTGGCAGCGCTATTTAAACGTGCTGTCATGGTTGTGTCGGCAGATTCAGGCCCGCTGCATCTGGCGAGTGCGGTGGGCACTAATGTGATAGGCCTTTTCGGGCCCACGGTACCTGAAATTACAGGGCCTTGCGGGCAGGGGCGTATCAGGGTTCTTGCGCGGGATACGGGATGCAACCGCGCGCCGTGTTATTATCTTGAATGTCCTGATAACCGCTGCATGAAAACATTAACGGTGGATGATGTCCTTCAAACTTTCCAGGTCCTCAAAGGTTAACCGGATTCTTCTGATTTCCCTCACCAATATCGGTGATGTTGTGATGACATTTCCGGTTATAGATGAGCTTCGTGCCGCATTTCCCCAGGCGCGTCTTGATATTGTTGCCGGGCCCAAAGCGCTCACATTTTTTAACGGGAATCCCCATATCGGGCAAGGTATTGCTTTTGACAAACGCATGGGCTGGGCCGAACGTTTGGGCTGGCTTGCCGGGCTTCGGCGTATGCGCTATGACCTTGTTATTGATTTGCGCAATACCCTTGTCCCTTTTCTGATTCATGCGCGGACTGTCACCAGCCCGTTTTCTTCATTGGCGAATATGCATATGAAAGATAAGCATCTGACGCGCTTAAGACTGGTCATCGGAAGTAATGATTTTTCTTCACTCCGTAGCGCCCTTGTGATTGGTGACAGCGACAGGGATGCCGCGGGCAAACTCTTAAGGGGATGGAAGAATTACATGGTTATGGCTCCCGGGGCTGCGGATTCCCGCAAGCGTTGGAGTGAAGAAGGATTTGTTGACGTCCTTCAATATCTACATAGCCGAGGGAAAAATGTTGTTATGGTGGGGGATCAAAATGACAGGATAGTTGCTGAAAGAATTTTGTCCCTTGCCCCTGGCGGCGGGATTAATCTTTGTGGCCGAACATCACTGCTTCAACTGGCAGCGGTGCTTGCAGGCGCTGACCTTGCTCTTGTCAATGATAGCGGGATCATGCATCTTGCCAGTTATCTGGACCGGCCTGTTGTCGCGTTGTTTGGTCCGACAGACCCTTTTTATTATGGCCCCTGGGGATCTTCTTGTGTTGTATTGCGTAAAGGATTATCAATGGCTGAAATTAAAACAGCGGATGTCATCGCTGTGTTGGGATAACTGCATTTTACTCTGGACACCCGGTGAGTTTTAGGTTAAGGTTTTTCATGTTTTTAAGCGGGCAGCGTAATGAGGCACAGGATTGGCAATAAATTGACTGTATGACACACAGCACAACCCAAAATAATTATTCACGTATTCTGATTATCCGTATCGACAGGATAGGGGATATGGTTCTTTCTACGCCGCTCATTGAGTCGATGAGGAATGCGTATCCTTCGGCGCACATTGCGGTCATGGTTCAGCCGTATGTTCAGGATGTGGTTCAAAAAAACCCTTATTTGAACGAAGTCATTATTTACAATAAGAAACACATTGAAAACAGCTGGGCAGGTTTCTTCCGTTTTGCCGCGGAAATCAGAAAAAAGAAATTTGATCTTGTATTGGTTCTTCACCCGACGAATATTGTTCATTGTTTATCTTTATTGGCCGGGATATCCCGACGGATCGGATATGACCGGAAGATGTCGTTTCTTTTGACAGACAGGATTAAACATACCAAGCATCTTGGTCAGAAACATGAAATGGAATATGTCCTTGATTTTGTGCGCCATCTGCAGATTGCCCCAGTGCACCGTGGTCCGCATGTCCCATTAAATCCTGTTTCTGAACAATGGGCTGATGCCCTGTTTCAAAAACAGGGGATTTCATCTGCGGATAAAGTTTTGGCCCTCCATCCGGGGACAAGTTGTTCTTCTAAAATGTGGCCGGCAGAACGTTTTGCCCGGGCTGCGGATGAGCTTGTTAAGGCGCGGGGATTCAAGGTGGTGGTGCTCGGCGGCCCGGATGAAAAAGAAATCACGCAAAAGGTTGTTCAGTACATGATATCTCCGGCCATTGAGCTCGCCGGTATTTCTGTAAGCCAGGATATGAGTGTTCTGAAAAGATGCCATCTTTTGATCACGACGGATTGCGGGATTATGCACATTGGCGCCGCATTGGGAATCCCGCTTGTTGTTATTTTCGGAAGAAAACAGGCAGGTATCAGTCCGGTCCGTTTTGGGCCGGTTAATACGAAAAATCGTGTTTTGCACAAAGATGTCGGCTGTACAACTTGCCTGGCGCATGATTGCCTCCGGGGTTTTGCCTGCCTTTATGCTGTCACGGTACCTGAGGTGGTGGATGCGTCCCTTGCGCTGATAGGAGATGCCCATGCGTAAGCCGCCGGCCCTGTATTCACGGCAGGATATTGAGCAGCTGTGCGCGAGGGCGGTTGATCCGGATGAAACTGTCAGCAAACCGGCGGTACAGCATCTTTTTTCTGATCTTGTTGAACGCATGAGTGATTCATTTTTGTTCCGGCAAATAGTTCTTTATGACAGGGTATTCACCCAGGTGATTGATTACTGCCGGAGGCTTCCTGCCGGCGACGGACTTGATTCTCTTTTAAAACGTTTTATGCTTCTGGATGAAAACGCGATTCTTGCCAGAAAAAGAAAAATACAAAGGGTGCGCCGTTTTCCGGCGCGCGCGGCGCGGCAGGTCCGGAAGATATGCGTCCTGTCCAGGATTACTGTTGGTGCTGATGTGGCGGTAACAGGCGTTGTTTTGGGGCGGTTAACGCGTATATTCCCGGGTGTGAATATTGTTCTTATCGGGCCTCAAAAGCTCGCGGAAGTTTTTGGCGGTCATCCAGATATAAAAATCAGGGACGTGCCGTATGCGCGCCGGGGCGGGCTTTTGGGGCGGTTATATGCCTGGGTTGAGCTTGTGCGTGTCATTGATGATGAACGGCATGATTTGCGGGGTGAAGAATTCTTGGTCATTGACCCGGATTCAAGGCTGACACAACTGGGTCTGCTGCCTGTTGTGCCTGATGATCAGGGTTACTATTTTTTCCCAAGCCGCACCTACGCCAAATCCCGGACAGGGCGCATGGGTGAGCTCGCGGCGAATTGGATGGATGATGTGTTTGGGAAAGCCAAAGAGAAAGCTTATCCTGAAATATTTATTCATAAAGACATGCGTGTTCTCGGTCAGGCCTGTATTGAAAAGTTATCGTATAACCGTTCACGTCCTGTGATCAGCATAAATTTTGGTGTTGGAGGCAATAATAATAAAAAGGTATCGGCTGATTTCGAAGTGAAATTGCTTGAAGCTATATGGCAGAGAGGCGCCGCTATTTTACTCGACAAAGGTTTTGGTCTTGAAGTTGACATGATGAATGCGCTGATATCCCGGTTAAAGTCCAAAGGGATTTCTGTCCTTGAGGTTGATCAAGGCAATATCGTGAGATTATCTCAAGAACAGACATGGTCTTGTGATGTCATGACATGGGAAGGTGGTGTCGGCGTATTTGGAGCGTTAACGGCTTGTAGCAGTCTTTATATTGGATATGATTCAGG
>JBAXBM010000023.1:0-16105 GCA_037141995.1 Candidatus Omnitrophota bacterium | reverse complement strand
CGCCACAAAAGCTTTGATCGCGGCCGGCACCGTCAGCCCCGGCGCCTGCGGCTTTGCTATTGTGGCGGTAGTTGATTCCGAATTCTTCTTCTGCGCCGGCAGCTGAGCACGGATCATTTCAATGGCTTTTTCGCGACTCTTCGGCAATATAACCGGTGCTGTGGCAGCGGCCACAAGATGCTTATTCATCTCTTGTTTCATTTTTTCACCCGGCAACTGACTTTCTATTGTTGCCATATAATAAGGAATATCGCCTAAATTAGGCGCTTTTGCTGCCAGCGCATTCAAATGAATACGTCCTTGCGTCAATACATTCTGTATTGCGTCATCATCACCTTCTTCTTGCGCCGCTGCAATCCCTTGATTCATTTGTGCCACAACCGCATTAACCTGATTTACAACAGCCATCTGCGCATTGAATTCCGGGTTACGAACTTCGGGCAATGCACGAATAAATTCAGCCACAATCTTCGGACTAGCGGCATATTTTGTTTCAATCTGCTTTATTAACTCGTTTTTCTTTGCTTCAATATCAGCCGGTGCGGTTGCAGATGTGTATGCTTGAAAAGGATCATTGTTTGTTTCAGAAGAAAGCTTGCCCTCCATCGCAGCCATGAAATGGATATCAGATATATTTTGTTTTTCAGGTTTAGGCAATTCGGCAATAACTTCCATTTGTTGGCGCAAAACACTCATCGTACTATTGTGCGGCTCTGCAATGTCAGTATCCTGTTGATTAAACTGCGGTTTTTCAGATGCTGGGGGAGGGGCAAATTTAACTGTATTGTCCGTTAAAATGCTGGTTGTTGTTCTTTCCGGGGTCACAGGGTTGTCAGGTACTGTGGCTTCATATTGTGTGAAATGATGAATTGCTTCCTTTAAAGAAGACGGCATGCCTTGCTGTACAAGAAGATTAATAACAGCACTGCGTGCTTCGGGAGAATCACGGCGTGCTAATAATTCTTTTGAAATAGCTGGTTTAACAGACGCTTCTATTCCAACTCTGTCGGGGATTTGCGCTTCTGCCTGATCAACATTTTCACGGATAAGTTTGATCGCCGCAACACGATTATCAGGTATTATCTTGGAAGATGTGGCAGCTATAACAAGATTCTGATTCATCTGAGTCAAAATATTTGGCACTGTCTCAAATTGCTGTTCCTGATGCAAAACTTTGACCAACTCACCCAATGCTTTAGCTAAAGAATAATGAATGTCTCCCGATTCCAGATTTTTTTCCGCCATACCGGTCAAAGTCTTTATCGCGTCAACAAGTTGTATTTTACCCTTCTTATTTTCAGGTTTTATCGCGCTTGAAACCTGTCCATCAATTTTTTTAATAGCATTCAATGTTTTCTCATCAGAAACATTTTGCTGTCCCGGCACCGCAACAATAGCTGTTATTGTTGTTTCAGGCAAAGCAGCAATGGCCGACATTTGATCAAGAATTTCTTGCCCCTTAGAATACGTTGGCCGGCTAACAGGTGTTTTTACATCCAAGGCCCCAACCTTTGATCCGGGCGTAAAAACGACATTATTTCCTGTTGTCTCATCTATGAACGTAGTTGTTCCATCCATAGCAACTTTTTCTGATCCATTCACAAAAATCCCGGTTAACGCCGTTAAAGTTGGCAGGTCCTGCCCCTGTTCTGGATCATTTAAAACATTTTCAATCGCCTGGCGGGCATTGCTGTTTGCCGGCATACGCGTAAGAATCTTTTGACGCATCGCGTTAACCTGATCTGTTTTATTTTCTTCAATCACCGTTGGAACATTGGATTTTACAAATGCAACCGCTTGTGTTTTAGTTTTTACATTCACCGGCAAGGGCACGGCAATATCTCCATCCGGCAGGTGAATCTGGATCACCGCGGGTGAATGCTCCTGCGCGGGAACCATCGTTACCATCTGCTCCAACAAATCAGGCGGAGCACCTGCCGCAGAAATTTTTTCAAGGGTTTTTAACACCGTGTCAAGGCGCTTTAAACCAGATTCCCGCAGAAAGGCTTTCGTCTGCGCAACACGGGCTTTTTCATCATCTTTAATCTTACCGGCATCAGGAGCATTTGCCTGCTCGGGCTTGCTGATTTCCGGAACCAACGGCACTGTGACCGTAGCCCTGGACATAGCACGCCACTCATCCAAAGAAAGTGATGTTGACGTAATGTTATTATCTGAAACTTGATTAAAACCAAGCCCCGGCAATCTATCTGCCACAATGGTTGCCAGTGCTTTGCGCACATCATTATTGGCCGCAACAAAATGGCTGATTTTTAGCGTTTCATTGCCAACCGGCTGAGCAACCACATACCCCATTACGGCACCTGTTGTGTCTTGCACCACTAAATTCAAGGCATTCGATGTGCCGAGCGTCTTTTTAAGAGAATTAATCTTGGCTTCATCCTGATTCACTTTCAGGCTAGCCCCATAATAAGTGCCAATATTATTAACAAGTTTTTCATCTTGCGGATCAACCATTGTGATCGTATACCCTTTAGGAAGATCAGACGAAAATAAACGCGATCCAACTTCTTTCTTCTTGGCTATAAACTCCATGTCAGGCGTTGTCCAGGAACCCGCTTTTTCAGTAGCAGAAGCCTTGATCTTATTCTGCGCCGTATTAAATTCAACAAGATCCTTCGGATCAGGCATATATGCAAAAGCTGTTACTTCCCATGAATTGCCCTTCTTTTCAACATATCCTGTTGATGACTCAAACTTATCAGGACTGACTTGCTTAATATCTGGGCTGCCGAAAACTTTCATCATCTGTTCAGCTTTAATAACGTATGCTTCGCCCTTAAGCCCGCTCAGCACGCCCTTAATCTCAGAAACGCCATCACCTTCCAGCGCTTCCATGGCTTTGATATTTTGTTCAGGCAAACGCTGAAAAATCATCCCGTATAAAGCAAAGCGGCGGGAATACATGGATGACTGATCCGCTGATTTTTTCAATTGTTCCAACAAATAATCGCGTCGTTCTGCCTCAGGAATCTTCTTTGGAATATACATCACATGAACATTTTTCTCTCCCTGTGCCTGATAAGGAATCCGCGCCTTAATCTGCCCATCATCAAAAATAATAAAATTAGAAATATCAGAAACACCATTAACAACCTTGATCGCTTCCCGCTGCGCGAATTCAGATACCTGAGAAAAGAAAACGGTCCTTTCTGAAGTTTCTGTCATGGCTTCAGCCTGCTTGTTTGCCGTGTAGGTATCTCCGGCCGCAAAAGATTCACGCAAAAAGTCAATTTTGCCTTTAAAGAAATATTCTGGCAGCCGTTTCTTTGCTTCCTTCAGGAAATCAATCGTCTCTGACGTTTTCAGAGGATCGGACGCATCCAAAGAAAGAACTTCTTTAAGATGTTCAGATATAATAGGTTGTCCTGATTGATCAAAATGAATACCATTTATTTCAAGCTCATGTGCTGGCGTTTCTTCAGTAGAAAATTGTTCCCAATAAATATTACGCCCCTTATCAAAGGCACGATGACTCACATCTTCTCGGGTTGTGCGTTCCTGAACAGCCGCGCCGCCTTCACCTTGCTCGATCAAGCGTTTATTGTATGCATGGATGAGCATTTCATGAAGGAACGGAACGCCCGCTTCGTCAAAATCAATAGCCCCTTTTATAAAAGACACACCGGCTTTACCTATTAAATAATAATCCGGCGTATCCTGCGCAGCAGAATCACCCAGCCCCGCGAACAAAACAACCTCTTTCTTAAAATGTTCTTTATAAAAACTTAAAAACGCACTGGCACTCCCCGTACTATCCTTGCCTGGCTTAAGCACAATGCCGTAACGCACGCCGGATTTAGGTTCTTCTACAGATGCGCCACCGTTAAGTACATTGTTTTCATGATCAATAGCAACAATATGCGCCTGCGCATCTCCCACCAGATTGATCTGATCCTGCAAATTTTTTGCCTCACTGAATGACGCGGCGCGCATGGTCGTTGACGCAGAATAACTTCTTTCAATCTTTTCCATGCTCTGAATATTTTGCGACAATTTACGTTCAAAATCTGCGGCTTTAACAGAATACAGCCTGTCACCCTTTCGCGTTAACGTAATTCCCAAACTTCCGGCCTTTGCCGCAATCATGGAATCTTTATCAAAAGTATACTCGCCATTTTGCTTCACAAAAGCCTGGTCATTCCAAAAGAGACCAATGACTTTTTCTTTACCTTTGGCAGCCGTTGGCCGAGATATAATTCCCGTCTTATAATCAATCGTTACATCCTTCTTGATTTCTTTTTTGCTTTCCTTACTATCAAAAATATCAGGAAGATTATCGGTGATCGTCAGCCTTTCTCTCTCATACCCGACATCCAGGGAAGAAGGCCGCATGGTTTCCTGGCCGCTCACACGCGCGATCTTCAATTGGCCATCAACATTGTACGCAACTTTAACATCCGCACGATGGACTTCCACCACAGCTTCGTTCCGCTGTGTTGCCGTATTAAACTTGGTTTCATACTGATACGAACGACCGTCCACAACTAGCGCTTTACCATACACATGCGGCATTAAACCGCCTGTCTTATCTATATTTAAACCAACACGATCGCCAAATTTAATCTCATTGCCTTGGAGTAAAATCGGCGCCAGATTAGCAACTTTGGCATCTACCGCCTCAACTTCAAACCCGCTATTCACACGCATGGTCTGCTGTAACCGCATTTCATCACGCCGCAAATCGCGGTGTTCAACTTTCTGGCCTACAATCGCATTAAACTCAAACGGCTGATTGTCAGCAGACAAATCTCCGGCGGTCGGCAGGCCGTGCTTGTTCATATAAAGACTGCCTTCAAACAAAACCGCGAGAACTTCCTTTCGGCCAGACACTGTCGGTTCAGCACTAACAAGAACCTGATATTCATGCTGCTGTTTCGTCATATTCCCCGGCAGGAATTCAACCTTGGCACCCAAAACACTTTCAATAGCCGCCAAAGACGCCTCATCCACACCTTTTGACAACCCCTTGCCGCGATGCAAGTCACTTTCAAAATAAAATTCAACCTTAGGTATAACTGCAACGGTGCCATCCGCTTTAATGACATTAAGATCTGACGTCTGCCGAATCAGCTCATCTTTGCCCTGGGTAAACTGCTGAGCAGGCACCCATGTTTTTACTGTCAGCGTTTTGTCGGGTGCCAGAGAAGGATTACGCATAGGCCCCTGCAATAACCATTTTTTAGGATCAGCGGCCTCTCCTTGCTGCAAAGCCGTAAGTAAATTATTCTGATTATATGCATACCCAGCCACAGGCGTCACGTTAAGGGCATAATTCGAACCGCTATAAAGACGTGCACTCTCTCCGCTGGGGGTTGGAACCATGACGTCATTGGCTTCAAGGTCCGTATGGCCATATTCATTCCGAACACCCGTACCGCCAGGCAATGCCGCTGTAGCAAAAGATACAAAACCCTTCCCGCCCGTCTTTTTATAAACCTGATACCCTGCGCCATTGACCCCGGCATAAATTTTGCTATAACCATCCTTGGCATATTGACTGACCATATCAGTCATCCAGTTTTCATACATGCGCTGGATATGGACGCTCATGGCATCGCGATTAAGATCCCTAGCCACAGAAACACTCTGCACAAAGCTCTGCTGGCTTTCATGCTGATCCATTTCCTGCATGATCTGAATCAACGCCGTCCGCTGCTCTTTCCCTGTTGTCGTTTTTAAGATTTCCAATTGCCCTGTTGTCAAGCGGGGATCACTATAGACATCAGAAACATTAACAAAAAGCGTATACTCGCAATCAGTTCTTCCAACCTCACTCCTTTTCACCTTGCCGGCTACGCCAGGCATATCAATGATCGTATTACCGCGCATGGCCGCCTGTAAAAATCCGGATAATCCGCGCATATTAAAATCATAATGCGTCAATTTACCTTTAAATTCGAAAGAGCTTCCCGCTTCACCCGCGGAAATGAAAACAATTTGCTTCCCCTTCAAGTTTCCAGTAATTGCGTTGCCAAAAGCATCCGTAATTGTTTTTGAACCGGCATCATATGTTTTCCCCTTAACATCCTCACCAACTTTCAGCGTAATATCCTGAACACCCTCATCGAAACGTTCGGGTTCATAATACAAAACAACCACATTATCCTTACCATCCAGGGCTTTTATTTCTGGCCTTTCCAAGATGGCCTTACGATCTTTTTCCAAAGCCTGATTAACAAATAAAACCTGCGTTTCAGATTCATAGCGCGTGGCGTCTTTCCAAGATATAATCCTGCCTGCTGTCGTTTCACCCGGAGCGCTTGTTGTTATAAGTTCATGATTGAAACGGATTTGATCAAGCCCGACTTTCGCACCAAGCTCATTAAACGCAATACGCACGGAATCAGCCGTACTCTTAACAATATCCGGCGTCCCTGTTCCACTAATAAAACCGCCCAAAGAACCTAAAGTTTCCAACGCCGTCACTTGCACATGGCTGTTTGGCTCTGTTAAACGTACATATTCCTGTAAAGAAAGATTACCTTTTTTCGCCTCATAAAGCCCGATAATCATGCGTGAATAAGCATTAAATGCCTTATCCGTAAAAATACGATTATATGCCTTTGTTCCGGAAAGATTGTGCTGGATCGTCACCAGATCCAGTTTTCCAGCTTTGACATCTGTTGTAAATTTTTCATTCCAGATATCATTGTGCAACGCAGATGCGGTCGCGTTCATGAAAGTTTCCCAATTATGGGTTACTCCGTTGACAGCCTCAGCATCATGCGACATATTTGATTTAAATTTATCTTGGATAATTTCTTCAATACCCTTGGCGTCCTTCTGATCCTGCGCGGTCATTCCATCCAGTAACTTTTTGCCTTCAGTAACCTGAGCAAGCTTTTGAACACCGTCTTTTTCTACCCATTTAAATGATTTTTCTTCAGCGGTGAAAAATTTATAATTATCTGTTGTTGGTTGCCCCACAAAAACCGCGACAGCATGTTCATGATCTTTACCAAAGGCATCGACAACTTCCTGGGTTACTTTAGCCAAACCGCGTGTTGCCATCATTTCTTGTGTGCGCAAATCGCGTTGCCCCTGGGACATGTCGCGGACCACTTGATACGGATCCCGGCCATCTGACGTAATCATGGGCACAGCCGAAAGGATCATGTGCATTTCATCCACAATGGCCAGATGATCCCGAAGCGGATTAGCTGTTCCTGATTCCTGCTTATTCTTTAATGTAATCTGCTGTAATTCCTGCATGGTCACAACAGCAATTTTATTTTCACTACTTGAATCGGTCAATTTTCCTTCTTTTTCGGTATATCTGAAAAACCGCTTTTGGCCATTAATAGTTTTCAGGGCAGCAGAATCGGCAAGGGTATCGCTGGGCTTGACGATCATCAGGTCAAGTTTATGCTTTCTGGCAAATGGCTGAATAGCATCAGCAATATACGCTTCCATGACTGTTTTACCACCAGCCATAGCAAGCGATACCATGGCGCCTTCAATAGCCCATGTCTTTCCCGCTGTTTTATTGGCCCCTATTTTTTCAATTAAAGAAAAAACATAATTTAACTGATGAAAAACATATTCTTTTTGGGCATCACGTGTTTCCCAGCCGGAACGATCTTGTGTTAAATTCGTATTAATCTTGTCATAAAGCGAGGCAATAAACTGATGCCGTTCCTCTTTAGAGTTTGTCTTTCCTGTATCCATCAAATCTTTCAAAACTTGCCGATCAGTATCACTTAAAATTTTTTGTTCTTTTTTCATATTTAATGAAACATCCACCAGCAAGGACTGTTCCATCGTCCTATCCAAAAGGCGCGTGGCAAAAAGCTTAGTTTTTGAAACGTTCAAGTTATCATTCAATTTTGTCAAAATTTCATCAATTTTACTTGTTTTGGCCGCAGCATCAGGGGTGCTGGAACTGCCCGAATTCAACTTTTCTCGCAACAACGTGGCTGCCGTCATCGCCATATCAGCAAGATTTTTACACTCATTACTTTCTGACAAGACCGCATTGCTCGCAAAGGCATCTATCTCCGGCAAATTCTTTATCAGTGTTGTTATCCGCTGTTCCAGCCTGTGCACCGTATCAAACGAAACATTACGGTCTGTAAGCTGCCCTGCAATATCAGCCAATTCAATTTTAGTATCAAGTATTTTAATCACAACCGGATCAGCGGCATGCTCTCTTGCGATCTGCGCCTGTTCTTCCAATGTTCCTGCCGCTTCCATTTTGACATGAACAGGATCCATTTCCATCCTGGCCATCTGTTCTCTGGCTGAAACCTTTACCGTAGAAGATCCGGTATTTTGAGCAAGTGTGAAATCCGCGTGTGCCGCAGACCTCGCTTTGGACGCCTCTGTGGCATTGCCAGCAGATTCATATTCTTTAGCAAGATCTCTTTGCAAAATACCGCGATTAAGAGCAACCGTTCCCGTTGCCTCAAAACTGGTTGCGCCCATTTCACGGATAGCCTTTTCCAAGACTGCAATACGCGAAGATTTCCCCGCTTCTACTGTTTCTGTCGTTAAAGGGGTGTTGGCCGAATATTCTTGTTCTGCGTTAATCCTTAAACTTTCACTCTTTAAGGCTGCTTCTAATGTTGTACGAACGGTCGGATTGGATACAGCATTTAAAACATCCTTCATTTCCGACCCGGATTCAATCTGCTTTGTCAGTTCCTTAACAAGCCACGCCGTTGCTTCAACATTCTCGGGTGCTACCTGCCTGGCTACCGTATCGATCCAGGCATCTTTGGCTTTTGCCATTTTACTTTCATGGCTTTCCCGTTCAGTGCCTGCTTGCTTATCTAACGTACTTTCTAATTTACGAAATTTGTCAGATTGTTCCGGTGCCATAGCGGCAGAAGCAAAACGCTCAATATCCTCAGACACATGTTTTTCAAAAAGATCAAGCTGTTGATGCGCTTGACGATCGCTTGGCGGTGTAGCAGCCCTGGCAGCATGCAACATATCCAATTTATCTTGTGAAGATTGAACAGCCAATTGTGCCGTCACGCTGGCGCGTTCATTTCTTACTGCGGATAACTTCTGTTGCACTGACGATTGTGTGATTTCCCCAACAGATCGCTCAAGCTTGACAGCGGCATCTTCACCCAGGAATTTCTTGGCCGCAGCCGCATTTTCTCCTGTTTCAAAAGCCTTCTTTATCTCTTGGGGAGATCTCTTTAAAACCCCCTGCAGGGTATCAAGTTGCGCAATCTCAGCTCTTATGGCCGTACTTCTTGTTTCAAGTTCAACCACGGATTGTTGCGCTATAGTCGTATCTTGTTGCGCCCGTTCAGCTTGTTTGATTTCTGCTGTCTTTGTGGCAATCTCTTCACGCACCGCTTCATGCGCCTTAGTCCGTGTTTCTTTTTCTATTTCTATTCTCTTCAATAAAGGTGCTGTGTTTTCTTGCGAAAAAGTATTTTGTTCAATATCAGCTTGTTTTCTATACTCACCCATCAATTGTTCAAGTTTTTCATCCTTTTGCTCCAGCAGAACAATCGCCAAACCTCTGGTTGTATTGCTCACCAGGTGCGCGGCCTGTGTTATGGCCTCAGTGTCAGCAATATCCCGGCGCATTGTTTTTAATTGATTAATTTCTGATTCAAGGGATGCTTTTCGTTCTAAAAGGGCGCTCTTATTTTCAGAAGGCAGGGCAGGCGCTTCCATTTCTTGTGCGACATCACTTAAGGCGCGCTGTTTTTCAGCGATCTGCTGTCTGACATAACGCTGTTCAACAATATCAACGCCTTGTGAACTTTTTAATTTTGCAAGGGTCTGCTTAATTGCCTGCACACGCTCAGAAGAAGTCGTTTCGCCTTCACTAAGCTCATGCGTTAAAGTACGGGAATAAATTTCGGCTGTGGTTTTTTCCTGTTGGGCCGCAAGCAATTCAACCGGGGTATTCGTTTTTCCTTCCAAACTCTTTAATCTGGCTTCCCACTGGGATTTTTCTACGATCTTGGCTGGCGTGACATATTCAGGTATGTCGGATAATTTCGCTTCAATGCTCTGGATACCTTTTTCGGTCTCTGGCGTTCTCGGCTGTTCTTTTAAAGCCGCGAGGGAACTTTCCAGCCCCATCTTCTTTTTAATTTGCTTTTCAGCTTCTCCAATAGCCCGCAACTGTTTTTCAATCGCCCCCTTACGCCTCGTCACATCAAAAGAAACAGAATTCTGTAAATCTGCCGTAAGTTGATCCAATGCCCCCTGCTGTTTTTGAATCTCAGAATTTACGGCATCTGCTGCTGATTGAAACTTGGCTGGATTTTTTTGTGCTTTCTCTAATAAGTCTGCTTGCTTTTGAGTAAGGTTTTTAATTTCACGCTGTTTTCCTGCTAAAAGTGCATCCGCAACCACAAGCCCAGCCGCCTGCTTGGCACTATTTTCAGCTACTGTTACTTTTTTCTCATACAATGCAACCTTTTTCGTCAAACGCTCAACTTCTTTCTGCGCATATGTTTTTTCTTTACCGGTAGAAGTTTCCGTTGTTGTTGGCATTCCGGCATCAACCGGCGCACCTGTAAAAGCAGCTTTTTCTGCTTCAACTGTAACTCTATTTTCCGCAAACTGTAATGATTGATTGGCAATATGAAGATCCAATTCCGCTTCTTTTAATTTCACATCCCGATTGGCTGCTTCCCATTGCATTTCTGCTTTAGCTTTAGCTTCAGGTGTTTTAGCTGACGCCACAGCATCAATAGCTTTAGCCGCGCGGGAAAGAGTCTGCGCGTACGCACGCGTTACATCATGGCCTTCCCCTTGCGCTTTCCTTTGTTCCGATGAAATTTTACCCGTCATCTCTGGCTGAACATCCGCCCTTGATGTCGCAGCGCCATTAGATGAAATAAAAACATCAAAATTTCTCTTCGGGAACTTGATATCGTTCACTTTTGCGTCGATTGTTGCCTCATAAGCATTCGATGCAGCCATTTTAGGCATTGTATTCTCTGCCCACAATCCTTCTGCATGCGCCACATGAAAAGCATTCATAACATCTTTTTGCCTGCCCAATCGCTGAAGAAAATTGCCCTGATTGGCATATTCACGGATACGCATACCCAGGCTTTTGCCTTCCAGCGTCCCATTCCTTAAAGCATCAACCTCCTCCGACGTCATTAAGTTTCTCTCTATAGCAAACTTAAACCATATATCTAACTCAGCTCTTTCATGATCGAATGACGGCATATCATGCGCATAAATACCCAGCTGGAACGTACCGCGTCCCACATGCCCGCCCACAGCTTTAAATCTTGGGTCAATAATAACTAATGTTCCATTATCAATCAAAGATACATGGCCGTTATTTGCAAGTTGAATATCTGATCCAGCCGCCCTGACTGTTTCAACGAGCTTAAACTTACCCGCCTGCGCATCAAACTCCGCGCCAATCTCCTTGGCAATATCCAGAATAATGGCTTTTACCTGATTTTCCTTTGCCTGAACATCTTTAGGCTTGGCAGAACGCGCCCTGTTAGAAACAGTTTCCGCTTTGGCTATTAATTTTTCTAAAACAGCCTTGCCGTTTGTAAAATAATTTATTTTATTTTGCGTTTTCGCTATATCTGCCATGATTTTTGATGCTTGTTCTTTTTCAGCGGCCTGCCAAAACCCTTTCGGCCCAAGATTCTTTAATTTTTCATTCAGTTTCTGTTGTTCTTTTTCTAACTTATTGATAGCGGTATTCGCTTTATTGACTGCCACTTTTACCGTGTATTCTGTAACACGATTATTCGTTTGATCGATATTCTGTTGTATGTCAACTTGTGTACGATCAAGTTTCTGATATTTTGAAGAATTTGTATCTCCCTTAAAATCAAGCTTTTCTTGTTCGGTTTGCTTCAAATACTGATCAAGTAATTTATTTTTTTGAAGATTTAAACCCAAAGATTTGGCATCATCCGGACGAATATCACGCCATGCCAACTGGTTATCAATTTTCCGCAACCCTGCTTTATACTGTGCCATAGGGCTGACACCCGGGAAAAAAGCAAGCGACACAAACGCAATCTGATCCGCAAATTTCTTGTCAACGCCCAAATTCATGGCGGCTTCCTTAACAGCAACAAGTTTAATCGGAACCGCCAAGCTTCCATGCGCAAGAGGCCTGGTCAATGCCCATGCAAGCGGCCCCTTGCCGGAAACACTGTACGGCCTTGACGTAGCGCCCAAAATAGGCCCCAGCATTAAACCCATCGTAAAGAATGTTTTTTTACTGTCCGCAGAAGCTGTCCATAATCCAGATTCAACACCATTAGCATCTGCCAGAAAAAATCGCCGCGATTCATTCCATTTTTTAGAACCAAAATTATAATCCGCAAAAACCATGCCCATGTTAAAAGCATCCGCAGGAATGGCAAAATCAACAGCGCTGACCAAACCGGTTTTCCAAATAAGGTCCGGTTTTGCGGCAAACGCCGTTAAAGACAACTCGCCTTTTTGTTCTGTAATTCCCAACGCACGGCTCATGAGACCGCGACCTTTATCATTCCATCCCTTTATACTCAAAGCACTAACTGCTCCGAAAATACCAAAGGCGTTCGCTTTGTCCCAGTCAACTTTATGGATATCCCCGCCATTTTTCACATAATCGTCAAAAGCAGAAAAAGTATGCCCAATGACATACCCTGTCCCTGCGTATAAAATATACCCCGTTGCCGGCGCTCCAAGAATGGGCCTGATAACCTGCTGTGCGGACTGCGCAACCTTTGTGATCGGCCAAGCTCCCGGATTGCTTGCGGCGAATTCCTGTTTCAATATCTGCCATTGACCGGTAAAACCCTTGACAGCCCCTTGACTTTTAACGCCTTCCTTAATAGAGCCCCACGCGCGATCAATCGGCCTGGTTGATGCTTTTGTAATCGTTTCCCCTCCCAGGGCACGATCCGCCGGCTGTAAAAGGCCCGCACTTCCTCCCGCCGCTTCTTCACCGCCGACAATGCGCTTCATCCATTTCCCGCTTACTGCCGATACATTCCCGCCCAAACTACCCGCGATCGACCGTAATGCTGTTTTTTGCTCCCAGGAAAAAAACGGCAGGGTATACTTGGCAGGATTGATGGAATACCCGGCATCCCGGATCTCACCGCTAATATTATTAACCACCACATACGTCGCTATATTATAAAAACTATGGACTTGCCTGCTGTTTTGCGCAAAAGAAGAATACGCCGCGGCAGAAAAACTTCCTTCAGCAAGCCGAACAACACCCAATTTGGCAAGCCCAAAAGGAAGTGAAACAAGGGCTGCTATCGACGCATCTTTCATTCCCTGATTAATGGTCCAGCCGCCGGGTTTTTGACCCCAGGCGGTATGGCTTTCAACATACCCGGTCAGAACATTAATCACGGCATTCTGAACCGCCGTAATAACAACAGGATTGGTAGCCGCCTTGGCAAAAACAAATTTTGAAACCGCGCCTGTATATATCGCACCTGTTTTAACGGCAGCCATCCGCCCTGTCGCACTCACCGCATTCAACGCTTTGGCGTCACTCAATGTGCTGCTCAATCCAGCATCTGCAATCTTGGTTAAACTCGCGCCCAGCGTGGCTGGCAAAAACCGCGAAGCTACAGCCCCTACCGTACCCGTAACCAGTGTAAATTCAAAACCCATTTTTGCACCATTCAAACCAGCGGCAAGGGTACTATCACCATCAATCTGCCGGTAAACAACAAAATCATGAAGCATGGTACTGCCTGCCGAGGCGGCTCCCCAGGCATATTGCGCCTTGCCTGCGGCTAACGCAATTCGAAAAGCAACACTGCTTCCTTTTAATGCTGTCATTGCTGTCGCGGCTTCTGACAGTTTTGTCATCTGAATTACAGCATTGGTTTTACTAACAAAACTAGATGTTATGTTAACTAAAAGACCGCCTGTTTCAGCTCCTTCCGCCATTACTCCTGAAAAAGCTTCAAGTCGTTGCGCGATTTTGGCTGCGGAATAATATCCTGATAATCCAGCCGTTATCACCATACCTGCCACCTCCAAACCATTAGCTACAGTCCATTTCATAGGATCAAAAATTTTAGCTGATTGATTCAGTCCAATGGCATGAAGCGTAAGTCCAAATCCCGAAGCCTCACCAGAACCAAGCGTCATTTGTTCATATGAACGAAATAATTCTTGAGACATTAATTCTGAAAATCCAGTTGCAAGCACTCTCCCTATAGGTAATTTATTTTCTGAACGATAATCTTCATGTGTTCTATATCTTATGAACCCATTAACATAGTTATAATCAGTAACCTGATGTGTTTCAGGTAAAGTCTCTGTATATTTTGCACCATTTTTTATAGGATTAGGCCCATCACCATTAGTTGTGAGATACAAACCAATGGCTCCTGCCTGTAGGTTTGCTGATTTACGCGTGATTTGAAACACGAGCTTTTCCCAAAAACTTATATTATCTTTTGTTGTTTTTTCAAACGACGCGGTTATGGCGCCTTGTGCCCATAATGAGTCTGAATCAGTACCCTTTCCTAGCTTAATCGTGCGTACGTCATAATATATATATTTCGGCGTTGTGTTTCCGCCAACCGATTTTCCGCCAAACGTTATACCTGGTGTAAATTTCACAGTATTTATACTTAAATAATTTTCAATTGCCTTTGTCCAGGCAAACGACGTTCCAGAAACATATGCGAAAAGATTTTTAACCACTGGATTTACTTCTGCGTTTTTATCTTTAAAACCAGATATTGTGAAATAAAGCAACCATCGGGTTTCACCCTTTATTTTTTTACCTATTGATAAGGTTCCTTCTCTAGCCTCACTTGATGCCCCGAGTACCACAGCAAATTGTTGTGGCTGCCAAAAACTTCCTTTAAAATTATCTGTTGTTCCGGAATAAAGATTGAGAATTTTCACGCCCGTAGCTTCTTTTAAAGCCAAAAATTTGCCACCCAGAATCGTTGGATAAACAAGTTTATTACTGATATTTTTACCATTGAGCTCTACAACTGTTTCCTGCGCTTGACCATCAATCCAATCAACTTTTATCCCAACACTGCCACCTAAGAATTCCTTTGTATAAAAAATTACGTTGCCTTCTTTGAGGAATCTGCCAATTCTCTTGCTTGGCTCTCTTATTACACTGGAATTTTGTGGTGCTACATAAGAATCAATGCGCCCGCGGCCGTGATAAACAAACGGCAGCGGCTTGGTGGCATTTATCGTCATGGTGCCATTAGTAATCGATGAAGAATCTTTAGGATCACCTTTATCCACTATCATGCCGTAATCTGTATTCCATCCTTGCGGTGTTGTTATCATAACCGGATTTCGGGGTACAATGACACGGTTGCTTACCAGTAAAGACCAGCCGCCCTGCGGGTTTTTCTGAACACCCACAATGGTGCCTTTTTCCGCCATGCTCCAGTCTTGATTTTGTTGCTTCGTATAAAAGAACCCTTTGGCATCAACGTTGGCAACAAGTCCATTGATATTCCCAAAAGCATCCATTTTAACCGTACCTACCAGATTAAATCCATACCATGCCGGGATGCCGTTTTGTGTGACTTTATTTGTCTTCGGGTCTACAGAACGATTGATTTTAGTAACACCGTCTTCATGATAATAATTTTTGCCGTCAAACGTGAAATTCATCAATGCCGGATTAAAAAACAGCTTGTTATTGCCTTTTATTGTATGTGTCTTGGGATCCAGATACGGAACCATCACATACCCAACGTGCGCATTGGCAATGGTTGACGTGACCGTGGCAGTCCCCTGAACATTCACATATTGACCATCTTCTGATTTAACGCTGACACTGATATCATGTTGAAGGCCTTTATTCGGCTGAACATTGAATATGCCAACCCGGTAAGCATGCGAATCAAAGGTGACACCCGCCTGATGCGCTCCAGCCCTGAAAACAAGACGTGATTCATCTACATATGCTTGTCTAGTTGCTTTCCGCAGCTCAGGATCACCATTCATATCTTGTGAATTATTAACATCATAGGGTAAACCATAGCCCCTGGCTGTCAAATCATCAACCGGCACAGCCTTAAGGCCTGGCAATTCCTTTCCTGGAGACAGGCAATCTTTTATGAATTGCCCGAATGTTATCGTCTTTACACGCCTGCCCATTTGTGATGCAATAGCC
>JBAXBM010000022.1:0-16527 GCA_037141995.1 Candidatus Omnitrophota bacterium | reverse complement strand
ATAGGACTCGATTATACTTTCCTTACCCAAAGCTGTCAAAACGTATCTGCCTATTTTTTACTTACTCCTGGTGAACCAAATCCAAATTATCAAAACGGACAAACTGCTTGGAAAATCTCAACTTGATCGTGTCGGTAGGCCCGTTACGCTGCTTGGCAATGATGATATCCGCCAGTCCAATATTTTCGGGCTTGGCATCGTAATAATCCTCACGCACCAAAAGGACAACAACGTCTGCATCTTGCTCGATAGCACCTGATTCCCTCAGATCCGACAACTGAGGCCTATGATCAGAACGGCTTTCCACCGCGCGTGAAAGCTGGCTAATGGCAATTACCGGTACGCGCAGTTCGCGCGCCAGCGCTTTTAAAGAACGTGAAATTTCTGAAATTTCTTGCTGACGGTTTTCCGCTCGCACTGAAGACCGCATGAGCTGCAGATAATCAACCACCACCAACCCGATATCATGGGACGCCTTAAGCCGGCGTGCCTTGGCGCGCAATTCCAGTGGAGAAATGGCCGGCGTGTCATCAATAAAAAACGGGATGTTAGATAAACGGGCCGCGGCGCGGGTTAACAGCGGCCAATCCGAAGATGCCAGCATCCCGGTGCGGACCTTGGATGCATCCACACGCGCCTGCGAGCAAAGCATGCGCATGACAACCTGTTCTTTTGACATTTCAAGGCTGAAAAAAGCAACCCCTACACCCTTGTCAATTGACGCATACTCGGCAATGGTCGCCGCAAAAGCACTCTTGCCCATAGAGGGGCGTGCCGCAACAATGACAAGGTCCGAGCGCTGCAGCCCTGATGTCAATTTATCAAAAGCGTAAAACCCTGTTGGCACACCAGTTACCGTTTCTTTGCGGTGATACAGGGAATCTATAACTTTAATGGTTTCTTTAACAATATCCTTAACAGCAAAGGATTGCTGTTTTTGGCGAGCATGCGCAATTTCAAAAATCAACCGCTCCGCATCATCAACAAGGACACTCGCTTCAATGCCCTCATCATAACTGCGCGCCACAATCTCCGTCGAGCTTTTTATGAGCTTACGCTTGAGGCCCTTTTCCTTGACGATATCAACATGGAACATCACATTGGCGGCCGTGGGTATGGAATCCGCCAGTTCAGCGAGATACCCCGACCCTCCGACGGACTCCAAGACACCGTCACTCTTTAAGCGGTCGCTGAGTGTGATGATATCGACATTTTTACGGTCAGCATAAAGCCGAACCATGCCTTCGAATATTTTTTGATGCGACGCATCATAAAAAAAAGAGCTATCGAGGCTTTCAATGACAGCCCCGATAGCATCTTCGTCCAAAAGCATGGCCCCCAAGACAGCACGCTCCGCCGCCTGACTCTGAGGTGGAATTCTTATTTCTTCGTGACCCATAACCGGAACTTGGCGGTTACATCCGGATGCAATTTCACGCCGATCTCAAAAATACCCAACTCATCGACCGCTTTTTCAATCACCAGGTCATGACGCTCGACCTTGTAACCTTCCTGCTCCAGCGCCCTGAGGATATCGTTTTCTGAAACAGCGCCGTACAGCTTCTCCTGATCATTGACTTCCACCGTGATCGTGCAGGAAACCTTAGAAATCTTCGCCGCAACAACTTCAGCCTCTTTCCGCTTGGCTTCATAAACCGCGGACAGCTTGGCTTTCATCTTAGCGATATTCTTCAGGTTTTCCTTGGTCGCGGCCACAGCTGCCTGACGCGGCATCAAATAATTACGCGCAAACCCATCCTTAACCTTGACCACCTCGCCAGCCTTACCCAGGCTAGAAACATCATGACAAAGAATAACTTCCATGGTTTACTTCCTTTTTGCAGAACCAACCGGCAACAAACCCAAGAACCTACCCCGCTTGATCGCTTCACAGAGCAAGCGCTGATTCTTCGCGCTCACACCGGTAAAACGACGGGATAGGATCTTCCCGCGCTCGCTCAGCAACTTCCTGAGCGTGGCAATATCCTTGTAATCAATGACCTCCGGGAGTTCAACCAGGAACCTGGGGGTTCTTGTAACCCTGCGAGGCTTTTTGTTCTTACTATTTGTTTTCGCTGTTTTGTTAAATAACTTTTCCAATTTACCCTCCTTTATATAATCTGTCCCCGGACCATGGAGCCTTATTCTTCCAGGGCCATATCATCCGGCCGAACCACATCCTGCGAAAGATCGCTTCCGCCTGTTAAGCCCTCACCACCGCCGATATCCCCGACTTTGCCGGCGCCCATAAACTGAATACGTTCTGCCCTGACATCAATCGTACTGCGCTTCTGGCCGTCCGGCGTCTCCCAAGAGCGAGACTGGAGAATACCTTCCACAAAAACAGGATAGCCTTTTTGCAAATACTGATTGCACGCCTCTGCCTGCTTATCCCACGCCGTAATCGTCACAAAACAGGTATCTTCTTTAAGAGCGCCTGTACGATCCTTAAATTTGCGATTGACCGCAATCCGCAGGTTGGCAACAGCCGTCCCTCCTGGGGTATACCGCAATTCCGGATCTTTTGTCAAATTACCAATCAGTAAAACCTTGTTCAAACTTGGCATGGGCGATCCTTCCTCGATCATGCGTCAATGCGAAAACAACTACACGGCCTTGGACGGATTCATTTTAACAATCAGAAACCGCAAGATGCGCTCGCTGATCTGCATTTCACGGCGCAACTTCTCCATTTCCAAAGGCTTACCATCGACATTCAGCAAATAATACGTCCCCTCGATGACTTTCCCGATCGGGAACGACATCTTCTGGCGTTCAAACCACACAGCTGAACTAACAACTTTTCCGCCATGTTTGACGATCATATCCGCCAATAATTTAGCGACATCACCTTTTTCCGCGTCTGTCAGGCGCGCATCCACAATGTAAATCAGTTCGTACTTATTCATTACCCTTCCTTTTGTTGTGCCGTGTCATCGCCCCGCCCACTTCTCCGCTCAACCAGAGGCGACAGCAATCCAGTGCGCTTTCAAGAATCCCGTCGATGTCTTTCATTTCTGCCGGGTTAAAACGCCCCAGCACAAAATCTGTCTGCGCGCCCGGCGATAACAACGGCGGAACCCCGATCCCCAATTTGAGCCGCGCGTAAGCATCCGAAGCCAAATGCGCCGTGATAGACTTCAAACCATTATGCCCGCCGTCAGAACCGCCGAGCTTCAACTTCAACCTTCCAAAATCTATCCTCAAATCATCACAAAGAACAAGAATATTTTCAAGCGCGATATTATCATATCTGGCAATATCCCTGACCGCCAGCCCCGAATTATTCATGTATGTCTGGGGTAAGGCCAAAATTATATTGTCTTCACCCTGACTGATTTCCGCCGTGGCCGCCTGGGCGTACCGGCATTTCTTAAATGCAACCCCGGCGCTCTCAGCAAAATGCTGAACCGCCATAAAACCAAAATTATGCCGGGTCTTTTCGTATTCACGCCCGGGATTTCCGAGGCCGATGATGAGTTTTGTTTTCATCACAACAACCCCCGTCGCCATCCTTCAAAGAACTTCCGCAGACACAGCCGGTAACAACTACTTCTTTGCCTCAGGCTTTGCCGCCGGCGCCGCCTTGGCTCCCGCCGGTGCTGCCTTGGCGCCTGCCGCAGGTGCCGCAGCCGCCGCGTCCTTAGGCTTTTCCTTCGTGACTTCAAGCTCAGGCTTTGCCGCACCGTCAGCCGCGACCGCTTCCACTTCACGGTCCGCAAACACAAGCGCCACAATAGAAGCCCCAGGATCCATTTTCGTGCGAATGCCTGCCCCAAGGACAAGGTCGCGCACGTGGATAGACACATGGGTATCCACCAGTGTAACATCAACATCAATATGACTTGGAATGTTTTTCGGAAGACAGATAATCTCTATCTCACGGATCAAATGCTCCAGCGTGGAACCTTCCTTCTTGAGACCAACCGCCATTCCCTTAAGAAGGATCGGCACCTTGATCGCGATCTCTTTATCCATAGAAATATGCATGAAGTCCAAATGCTGGACAACATCCGTAACAGGATTGTACTGGGTCTCTTTGAGAAGAGCCATGTATTCCTTCTGCTTCTTGCCGCCATCCATGACCTGAAGATGATAAATAGCACTGGTCGTTTCATGGTGCCGCAAAATACGCTCAAAATCGTTGCGCGACAGCTGGACAACCTGTGATTTGTCACCCTCACCATAAATAACAGCAGGAATGATGCCCTGCTTGCGCATACGGCACGCGGAAGAGCTGCCTTTAAGATTTCTTACTTCAACGGTCAATTCAATCTGTTCCATAGCACTAAACCACCTTTTCTACTAACGATTAACATCGAACAGACAACTGATGGACTGTTCATTATGAATGCGCTTGATCGCCTCGGCCAACAGAGACGCGACGGTCAATTGCTTGATTTTCGGGGCACGCTTTTCTTTTGTCAGCGGGATGCTGTCGGTAATCACAAGCTCTTCAAGGGCATCGCAATTAACAAGCTTCTCCACCGCGGAGCCTGAAAGGACCCCGTGCGTTACCGCCGCGTAAACCTTCCCCACACCGACATCCTTAAGGGCTTTCACCGCTTCAACGAGCGATCCGCCTGTAGCGACAAGGTCATCCACAAGAACCGCGTTCTTGCCTTTGACATTGCCGAGAATGTTCATAACTTCGGTTTCTTCCGGCGACATACGGCGCTTGTCAATGATCGCAAGCCCCGCGTTCAAACGCTTGGCATACGCACGCGCCATGCGGATCCCGCCCACATCGGGAGAAACAACAACAAGGTTTTTCATGTTCATCTGCTCAAAATATTCACAAATCGTATTGATCGCATAGAGGTGGTCTACCGGTATATCAAAAAATCCCTGGATCTGGCTGGCATGCAAATCCATGCACAGGACACGGTCAACACCCGCGGCCGTAATCAGGTTCGCCACCAGCTTCGCCGTAATCGGTACGCGCGGCTGATCCTTGCGATCCTGCCGGGCATACCCATAAAAGGGGATAACCGCCGTAATGCGCTTGGCCGAAGCCCGCCGGGCCGCATCAATCAGGATCAAAAGCTCCATCAAATTATCATTCGTGGGCGGGCACGTCGGCTGGACAACAAAAACATCCTTGCCGCGCACATTGGAGACGATCTGGACACGGATTTCGCCTTCACTGAAACGCCCGCACAAAACCTCTGTCAAAGGAATATCAAGGGACGCGCAAATTTTTTCCGCGAGTTCCTTGTGCGCATTACCTGAAATAATACTGATCTCACTCATGAACCTGTACCTTTTTTATAGCCCTCGCCGGGATGCCTACCCCGACCATACCGGAAGGAATCTTCCGGGAAGGCGTCACAACACATCCGGCACCAGCCACTGCCCCGTCCCCCACCTCGGTGGGAGCCACCAGGATCGCATCACAGCCGATGAACGCTTTACGCCCGATGCGTGTTTTATTTTTATTTTTCCCGTCGTAATTCGCCGTCACCGCGCCGGCGCCTATATTGGCGCCTTCCCCCACAACCGCATCACCCAAAAAACTAAAATGCTTCATCATCACGCCATCACCCAGCTCGGAACGTGACACCTCGGCAAAATTCCCGATCGCCACACCATCGCCCAACTTCGTCCCCTGTCTTAACCGCGCAAACGGTCCGACCGAACAATGCTTCCCAATATGTACCCCGGCATGAACATAGGTGCAGGGATAAATAACCGTATCCTGCCCGATCACCGCGCCGTCTTCTATATATGTCGTAGCGGGATCCACCAGCGTGACCCCGTTTTCCATCCAATACGTCAAAATCTTCTGCCGAAGGATCTTTTCAGCCTGCGCCAGTTCAACCCGGGTATTGAGCCCCAAATTAGCTGCCCAGTCATCCGTAACAAAAGCACCGGCCTTACCGCCCAGAGCCGCCGCAAGCCCGATAATATCCGTCAAATAAAATTCTTTTTTATTCGGATTCACCTTGATGCTGTGAATCATTTTGAAAAGAGCTTCCGCTGAAAAACAATAAACACCGGTATTAATCTCTCCCAACAACGCCTCTTGGGGTGAACAATCTTTCTGCTCGCGGATAGCCAGAAGTTCCCCCTTGGCACCGCGGATAATCCGCCCGTAACCCGATGCATCCGCGAGCACCGTTGTCAAAACCGTAACCAGATTGCTGTTCTTGCGGTGTGCCAGAATAAGCCGGGAAATAACAGATTTATCAAGCAATGGCGTATCGCCACACATGACAAGAACTTCCCCGCTGACATTCTTAAAATAATCGGCGCAGGAACGCACCGCATCTGCCGTTCCAAGCAATTCCTGCTGAATCACCACCTCGGCCCGCCCTGATACAGATTCCCTGACAAGATCCGACTTGTGCCCAACCACCACATACGTTCTCAAAGAACCAACTGCTTCGGCAACGTCCAGCACATAATGCAAAACCGGTTTCCCGGCCAGAGGATGCAAGACTTTCGGCGTTTCAGATTTAAACCGCGTGCCCTTGCCGGCCGCGAGAATGATCGTTCGCAATTCTTTCATAAGGCCCCGACGCTATTCTACATCGAAAAAGAAAAAACTTGCCAGGCAGGATGCTCGCCTCGCACAAACCCTTTTTCGCACAGAGGCGGTAGTATAGCCCACACCATATTTTTCGTCAAGGTGAAAATATCAAGGGGCTCCCAGCGCGAGTTTTTTGGCCCGGGGCCATTTCTTGATCTCGGCTTCCCTCACCAGGGCCCCGCTTTTATCCGGGCATGCTTCCGTGTAAATCAGCCGCACCACACCGAAAGCCCGCGTGAACTTCCCGCCTTTGCCTGACCGATGTTCCTGGACGCGCCGCGCCACATCCGTGGTCGCGCCGGTATACAACCGTCCGCCGGAACATTCAAGGATATAAACATGCCAATTCAGCATAAACAGCTCATTTGAAAATCATCACCAGCGTGCCCGTGACAATCAACCCGGCGCCAAGCCACTGGAACGCGTTCAGATGTTCTCCCAAAAAAATAACAGATAAAAGGATGGCAATCGCAAGGCTCAATTTATCAATAGGCGCCACCACCGAGGCCGGCCCGCCCTGCAAGGCACGGTAATAACACAGCCACGACAATCCGGTCGTGATGCCCGAAAGCACCAGGAACGCCAGGCACCGCCTGTCAAGCACAAGCGGATTTTTCCATTCATGGCGCAGCCCAACAATAAAACATAAAAAAATAATAATCACGCCGGTCCTGATCAACGTCGCCAGATTGGAAGGGACATCCTTCACCCCCACCTTCGCGAGAACCGCGGTCAATCCGGCAAACAGGGCTGACCCAATGGCAAATATTTTCCAGTCCAGCATAAAACCTCCCTCACGCCATGCTTGTCCTTCGTCATATTCTTACTGAATCATTAATGAATCACATGACTGATAATCCAAAAATAATCTTCCTATAAATCAAGCCCCACACCACTGTTAGAAATTAAACACGCACGACAACAGAACCTGCGATAAAATCATGAACAGCCCTTCTTTTTGAATTAAACGCCATCGTTACTACCTCTAAGATAACCCAACCCAACTCGACATACATTAAAATCTGCGTTATTATATCCGTCGGCACCTTGTCGGGATGTACGGGATGGAATAGATAAGACGTCCCATTCAACACCTTCATGATTTCATAAGGCAATAACATAATTGTCAACGCCAAAGGAACACTTTCTCTTAACAATGCCTGTTTGAAACTAACTATTCGTGTTTCCGATATATCCATCAGCTTAACTTTCATCACCATCTTTCCTAAAGTCTGGCCGAATTTTGCATGGAAGTAAATATCATAAACGTAATACATCAACATTGATACAATTAACCACGACACGATCCCTATTGTTTGATGGCTTCTAATAATATAATCTTGAATAAAACTGATCGGCATCAAAACAAGGAAATCAATAAACCCGGCAAAAAACCTTGGCCAAAAAGTCGCGTATTTCGGTTCCATAGACCGCCTCCCATTGTATTTCTGTTGAGTATATCATCAAATTTTACCCGCTGCCATCCCGATCAATCCGTTTACACTTCATGCCCGACATCCAGGCACAGTTCATCCTTCTCTACAGCCTCACTGCCGCGGCCTTATGGCCAACCGGCAGCTTGTGATTGCCCTTTATTGATGTTATTATTGGCCAAAAGGAATCTCATATGACAAAAAAATGCCCTCTTTTATACAGTATCGTTTTATGTTGTTTCAGCCTTTCCATTTTTATAGCATCTTCCGCTTCGGCAGATACCATTGATTATTTGATCATCACCAGCGCGGCGATTAAGACCAGCCATGCGTTCAAGCCCCTGATCAATGCCAAGGCCGCGCGGGGCCTTTCAATTGCCATTGAATCAGTAGAAAATATCGTTCAAAATTTTCCTGGGAAAGATCCTCAGGAAAAAATCCGTAATTTTATTAAACAAAAACATACGCACTCGGGGTTAACCTGGGTTCTTTTGGGAGGAGACGCCTCTATTGTTCCTGTCAGGACTATGGCCGTGCCCAACCAGGGCAAAACGCCATCAGACATGTATTATTCCTGCCTGAAAGGGACCTGGGATGCCAACGGGAATAATATCTTCGGCGAATTCGAAGATGCAGTGAATTTCTATCCGGATGTTTATGTCGGCCGGGCACCGGTCAAAGATGCAAATGAAGCAATGATTTTTGCCAATAAAGTTATTGCTTATGAAACCAATGCGCGGCATTATGCGAACAAAATTTTATTATTGGGCAGTAATAATTTTGACGATTTCGGCGGGCGGATGAACGACCTCATTACCAATAAATACATGCCCGCCGGCCTTAACATCACGGCATATTACGAAAGAAATATTCCGGGCTATCACGACCTGACGATAACAGCACTCAATGCCGGGCAGAATATCGTCAATCATATGGATCACGGATCTCCCGACAATTTAAGGCTGGGGGCGGATTGGCTGACGATCAGCGATGTGGACAATTTGACGAATGCCTCAACTCCGGCCATTCTGGTCACCTCCGCCTGTTCACCGGCGCCGCTAGACCAGGATTCAATTGCCAGGCATTGGCTCCTGAATCCTCATGGCGGCGGCGCGGCTTTTATCGGCAGCAGCAAATACGCGCCGTATCCTGAAGTCGATGAAGCATTATTGCCGGCTTTTTATGAATCTTTATTACATAAAAAAATTACGCATATCGGACAAACACTGGCTGATGCAAAAATCACCTTCATCAATGATGCGGATGTTTCTTCTGATATCCGCTGGGGAATGTACGAATTAAACCTTTTCGGTGATCCAGAAATGCCGATTCAAATCAATGGAGGGGTAAATCTTAACATCACCTCACCTCAAGCCACAGGTTATGTGCGCGGTAAGGTGCCTATCTATGGCAGCGCCTTCCTTAACCAGGGGTTCAAACGCTATGAATTATCGTATGCGCTAAAAGATTCACCCGGTACGACGACCTTAATCACCTCCTCTTTTATTCCGATTGAAAACGGTTTATTAAATCCGAATTCACTTTGGGATACAACCAAATGCCGGGACGGTAAATATCTTCTTGTCCTGAAACTATTTGCAACAGACGGGAAAATTATTAATTTTGATCATCCGCTTGAAGTAACCGTTGATAATATCCATCAGCCTCCGGAGTTCGTGCATTTAAAAAACAGAGGCGCCGTGATCAACCGGCTTTTGAAATTCCGGGTACAGGTATCCGATCCCGATGATCCTGCAACACCGTGGGGGCAAGTGCGTGTTAGCGCGGCCAATCCCCCTCCCGGAGCGCTCTTTAATCCCGACACCCAGGTTTTTTCCTGGCAGCCGTCAGTTCAGCAGCAGGGTACGTACCGGGCCACATTCACCGCGAAAGATCCTGCCTCAACGGTCTCAAAAACTATTATATTAAGCACAGTGGACGTTGAAGAAAGCCTGATCACTTCCTATCAGCCTAACACCTACCTCAATGATCCAGGGATTAACGGGAATAAGGTTGTGTGGGTCGACCAGGTCCAGGGCAATGGGCACAACAACGTTCATTGGTACGATCTTGCCGAAAAGAAAGAAATAACGACCATCAGCGCTGATTTTGGGAACCACCCTTTTGCCGGAGATACCAGCCTTTCATGGCGGGAAAATAAAAATGGCATCGAAATGGTTTACACTTATGATATCTCATCCGGACAAAAAATATTCCTAAAGACACTTTCTCCCGGCCAGGATTATGGCATCTTTGATGACAAGGTGGCACACGTCGAATCACATGCGACTTCCAACGCTATTGCTGTCATTAATCTGTTAACCGGCGATAAAAAAGTCTTCGCGGATACGACCGGAAATAAAATGACGCCGCAAATTTCCGGAAACAAAGTCGTGTGGATGGACAAAAGAAATGGGAATTGGGATATTTACCTGTATGATCTGGCGTCAGGCCAAGAAACTCCGATAGCTGTTGATCCGGCGATTCAACAAAACCCTTTTATCAGTCACAACCGGATCGTCTGGGCAGATTCCAGGAACGGCGGCTCGGATATTTATTTGTTTGATCTGTCAACAGGGAAAGAAACCAGGATCACCGATGGGCAGTCAGAACACACCTACCCCGTCATCGACGGCGACCGGATCATTTGGCGGAACGACGGCAGTGATATTATTATGTATGATTTGTCAACCGGCCTGGAAACACAGCTGACAGATGGCCGCACCACATCGGATCATAGATTGAGCGGCAACAGCATTGTCTGGCGTGATTATTTGTATGACGAGGACAAGATCGCCTTGCGCGCCGCGCGGATGACCTTTCAGGATGTCATCCCTCCGGCCCTCACCGTCACTGCGCCACAGCCGGGAACTGATTATGCCGGCGCTTTCGATATCTCAGGATCAGTAATCGACAATGTTTCAACCATCAAATTTGTTTGTTTTTCACTTGATCACTCCAATCCGATTCAGATTCCTGTTGTTGCTGGAAAATTCAGCTATCATGCGGATCATATTGCCAGCGGCGCAAGGATCGTGACAATATCGGCATATGATGATGCGCACAATGAAACCAGGAAAGAAATTTCCATTGTCATTAAGAATCCCGCCGGCCAGATCCAGGGGCGCATTTACCAGGCCAGCTGGCCGGGATATGTCTCTGGCGCGGTCATTACTGCCCGCTCGATTGACAAGGCTAGTTTCTTGCAAAAAATCACATCAGACCAAAATGGCTGTTACAGTTTAAAGAATTTCCCGAACGGATGGTATATGATTACTGTTATCAAATCAGGGTATCTTGCGCAATCCCGATCGATATTTATCGCTTCAGGGAAAACCACACCAACAAATTTTTTCTTACTCAAGAATTCACATTAACCCGATCGATAAAATAGTTAACAAGGGCCTGTCACAATAAGAAGATAGCGTTAAGAAAATTCCCGGTCTTCCGTCGAAACAAAACAACCGGCGTCATCTTTTCTTATTAAAATGCGGGTTAAACAAGGGCAGGACAGGCCGTATATTTCTGGAATACAATTTATCCCCGCAGGACAAGATAACAATGGCTTCCATATCCGGGATCTTCTCTATCAGCTCAAGGCCTCTTTGAGCCCCAAGAACGAACGGCACCTTGCCCCAGGCCTGCGCCACAACCGGATCAGCATGAATAATCGTCACTGATGCCACACCGTCGGTAGAATGCCCCGTCGCAGGGTTAAAAATATGATGGTGCCTGCAGCCGTCCTGCATGGAAAATCTTTCATAATCACCGGAGCTCATCACGGCCGCATCTTCAACCCCCACCATCCCAACGATCCCCGCGCCTCGGGGATCCTGAATGCCGATGCCCCACAAACGCCCCCTGTTTTTGCCGACAAGATAAATATCCCCGCCGGCATCAATCATCGCCGAAGTCACCCCGCGAGCCTTTAAAACCTTGACAGCCTCAATAAGGGCATACCCTTTAGCGATACCCCCCAGATTGATCCTAACACCAGGCGCATCCTTGACCAGCTGCCCATTTTTAAAAAGAAGATGCCCATAACCTACGCTTTTTAAAATCACCTTAATATCCCTGCCTGCCGGCAAAGGCTGCGGGCTGTAAAAACCCCGCGCCTCAAGCAACGGCGCTACCGTGATATCAAAAGCACCCTCCGATGCCCGGCTGACCTGAAGCGCTTGATCGATAAGCCCTATAATTTCAACATCATCGACAGGCGTACCCTGGTGATTGAACGCATAAAGCGGGCTCCCCGGATCCAAAGCATTAAACTTGACAGCAATCTCCGCCATACGGTTTAAAGCCGCCTTGACGGCAGAAACCGATTCTTTGCGAGGACCCAGCATACGGACAGTCACATCCGTATTCATCATGAAACGGGTTTCCTGTTCAACATAACAACTTGAAAAAGCGTGTGCCCAGGCCAACAACCCTCCTCACATTATTCAATCGTCACTTCAACCGCCGTGTTTTCTTTCTCTGGCATATATTTCACAAAAAGCCGGTCTCCCGGTACCACCGACCGTTCCGCCGCGGTATGATCGTCGCCAGCATAAACACGTGTTCCGGAATTCAGAACACACTTAAAATGCTCCCCGGACACGGTCACCAGCTCAATGAACTGACGCGGATCATCACCTGAGCCCTCTGCGACAACTGAAGCCACCTGCCCCTTAAATGTGCGGCAGCCCGCCCTGTCAACCTCTGGATCAGGCATAACGACCCGCGTCACAGGTGGCGTCGCCGCAGAAGACACCAGGGACTGCCCCGGATCCAGCGGAACAGCCGCAAGAGACGATTTCACAACAGCTGCGGCCATGGGCGGCGGCAAAGAAGAATCCTGAAGCTGGGAAAAAGTTTGCTGCGGACGAGGAAGAACCGACTGCAACTGCAGGGGCGTAACCTTGCGGGTCGCGCCTGTCACGGCCGATGGCTTAAGAGTATCACGGGCCAGAAAAAGATACGTTAACATCAGCGTTGTACTGACCCAATATGTTTTTAATCTTCTCATCAAAAGTCCCTACTCAAAATACACATGCCTGATCATGCGCCAATGGAGCGCGATATGCACAATAACAAAAAGAAGCATCAAAGCCCCGCTATAAGCATGCATCAGGTAAATCAAATGTTCCTGATCTTTTGACATAACCACAAAAAATAACACCGCGCTCGTAATAACCTGCAGAATGAAAAAAATAAATAAAAGAATATTTCCCCACACCAACAATCGTGCCTTATTCATGCCCCCTCCATTATCAATAATTTATCTATTTTAATATTGCCAAAATATCGCAAGAAAATAAAGTTCAGGATCAACCAGAAAGCCGTTATAAACGCAATTTACAGCAGAATACATAAAAAACCCTGCAGAAATTTGCAGGGTTAAAAAAGATCGAATAAATTATACCAACAGCACCAAATGCAAAACCTGCTGTCGAGATTGAAACACATAGAAATGCAACAGGTCAAAATTATTTAAAGTATATCGTTTTTTTGTACCCTCTCGCTTAAAAATAAAAACTATTTTGCCTGATATCCCGTTTTCCAAACAAAGCTACCCATTTTATCAATATAACCAATCTCATGACCTTTTATCACTTGCGCTAACCCTCAGAAAAACTTTTTGCGTCATCAAAAAAAGCGGGAATGACAATCTTTCCATTCTTATCCATATATCCCGCATGTCCAGGGGAACTCAGCGAATCAAATCTATCTTGCACAATAGGCAAACCGCACAATAACGCCGCCCAAGCAGATAAAGAATGAATACCAGAAATGCCTCTTGGGCCAAACATCATCTTTCTTGCGACTCACATACTCCGCTAATGTCTTTGACGCCAGGCCGGCAACCACCGGCGCCAGCAATAGCGTCGTGACTCGCAACCAAGGCTGCGAAATAATAGATTTTGGAAAAACAATCACGGAGATGCCACCAAGGGCCAATCCAAACAAAAATAACAAGAAGCATTTCAAAGAAGTCCGATTATCTTCATCCCGTTCCCAAGTGTACATGAAAAGTTCAATAGGAAACGCGGTAAAAATGAAAACCACCAACTCAAAGACAGCCTGTATCAACAACACCAACAACTCTTCCATTGATTGCCTCCCCCAGCGTCACGGCTCTTGGTAAATTCAGCAATAATCTCCTGCTGAAACTTTCCTCTATCATTATATTCATCTATTGTTACCGCATCTTTATACAATCTCGATGCAACTCGCATTAAACCCGGATTGCGCATTAGTCATCTTTCCTCGACGTACCGTCTGCACAAAAACCTGCGTTGTTATTCCAACTGGCCTTTCGCAGTCGCGATATGAACGAGCGGCGAGATCGCGACGAAGTGCCGATTCCAGTCAAATCGGCCACAATTTTACCGTCAAAAAAAGGCCCCACCCCGACAATCCGTCAAGATGAGGCAAAACGCTCATATGAACAAGATTCAAATACCTTGCGGCAGACCCTCACGAAAAGGCCGTTATCCTCAATAAAATAACCTCGAACTTTTCAGTAATTGATGCAACCCTATGCCCTACATACAGAAGGCCCTTCAGCATATTCGCCAAAGGGCCTTCTTGTCCAACATGGCTGCCCGGCTAGGATTCGAACCTAGAAACTCAGAACCAAAATCTGATGTGTTACCATTACACTACCGGGCAATATATTTAAAACGTACGCGCCGCAAAAACCTGACGGTAACTGCGGGAAAAAACATTTTTGATGCGCAGAGCCTCTTCTGGCGAAGCCGTAACCGCAAAGACTGTGGGGCCGCTGCCGGAAAATGAAACCCCCAGGGGCATCTGCCGGATGAGCCGCGCCTTGAGCTGCGCCAACTGCGGCTTGAGCGCAAGGATCGGCGCTTCCAAATCATTCACAAGCGCGCGTCCAACGCCGCCGGGATCCTGCTGCTTTAAAGAACGAACGATCATGCTAACATTTGCGTCGGGCTTTGTCAAACGCGCCGCTGTCTTCCCGAATAGGCCGTAAACATCCTTTGTCAGGACCGGAGCCCGCGGCACGACGAGCACATGCCACAACTGCGCTTTTACGGCCAACGGTTTTATGATATCCCCGCGGCCAGTGCCTAGCGCAAATGGCGTATCATATAAAAAGAATGCCACATCACTGCCGATGGCCCGGGCATAGGCCAAACGCTTTACCAACGAAAGTTTAAGCCCCCACAACCGGTCAAGCCCTGTAATCGCCGCCGCCGCATTGCTCGATCCGCCGGCCAAACCGGCTGCCACGGGGATACGCTTGGCAATATGGATGCGGGCGCCTCGCCAGACCTTTTCACCTTCCATCAGCCGCACCGCAACCCTGTAAACCAGATTGCGGGCATCACAAGGGACCCTCCGGTCATCACAGGTGATGATAATCTTTCCCGGAGGTGCCGGTACGAAGGTCAGGTTATCATAAAGATCAATACGCTCAAACAATGTCACCAGCTCATGAAATCCGTCAGGACGCCGCCCTGTCACCTTAAGAAAAAGATTCAGTTTAGCATAAGAACGCACCTTCAAAGGACCTGATGCTGTCATTGCTTTTTCAAGGCCTTTTGAGCCTGCTGGATTTTTAAACTCAATCCGGGCATCGTCCTGTCAAGCGCCAATGCCTGGCGCCAGGACTCAAGCGCCATGTCTATCCGGCCAAGTTTCTGATACACATCACCGAGATGATCAAAGATCGCAGGATCCTTTTCTATATGAAGAGCCCGCCGCAATAATGCTATTGCCCTGGCTGATTCTCCCTGCTTAAAGAATACCCACCCCAGGCTGTCAAGATAAGCAGCATTGTCGGGCTCAATTTCAAGCGCCCGCCGGACAAGGTCGCGCGCCTCCTGAAGTAACACGCCATCTTCAGCATAGCTATACCCAAGCGCGTTAAGGCAATCTGCCGCCCGTGGATCAAATTCAAGGCACCGCTTCAACAATGCCTTTCCTTCATCCCGGCGCCCATGATCCAGGTAATAAGAGCCCACCTGCAGAAGAGCCATCGTGCTTGTTGGATCAATCGAAAGAAGGGTTTCAAACTGCCCCAGCGCCGACTTCGGCTTACCCTGGGCATAATAAAGGCGCGCCAAAAACATACGGATATCCGCATTGCCCGGATCAATGGATGACGCCGCCTTAAGAATAATCTCAAACTGCTCTGCCGCATGCCCATAATCTCGCAATGCCGCATAGGAAAGCGCTAAAAGATACCGCGCCTGAAGATCATCCGGTTTAAGGCGGGATGCCGCCGCAAAAGATTGAACAGCCCGACGATGTTCGCCGATATCCGAAGCCGCAATCCCCAGCCGCATATTGGCGGCAAAAGATGCAGGGTCTGCCTGAGCAGACTTTTGATACTCCTGAAAAGCAGATTGGGTTTTATCCTGCAACTCGAAAGAAACACCCATAATATAATGGGCAATAGCCTGCGGGGCTCCGGCGTATGAAAAATCAGCCGGAACCAAAAGCAGGAACAGGATAACACTAAAAACCGAAGGCCAACCCCATGCGCGGCATACCATAGCCGGCAGGAATTAGCGGGTATCTCTCTTCTTGAGATGACGGAGGGCT
>JBAXBM010000021.1:0-17174 GCA_037141995.1 Candidatus Omnitrophota bacterium | reverse complement strand
TTTGTGCATGCGGTATCGTCGAGGAATAACGGTTAATGCACAATCCGGGTTTAATAATCTAAATTTCTATACTGCACGTAAAGTAGTAGAAATTTTCACTATGTTTCTTAAGGGAGCTTTTACATGACTAAGAAATTCAGAGTTATCGCTGAAGAAAAAGGGGATTTCGGTGTCTTTTGGAATAAAGCAAAACAGTTTCACGACATGATGCTTCATGCGGAGAAGACTGAGAAATGGGCCGCCCTTGGGCGGAGTGCTGTTCATTGTGCTATTTCAACAAGCGATGCTCTTTTGGTTCGTTATCTTGGACAACGCTCAGCAGGGGATGATCATATTCAAATCAGGGCAATCTTTTCACGGTTGCCCATAGATGGGGTTGAAGATCAAGCCGTTAATTTGAAACGGATTATTGCGAAGAAAAATGCAATTGCTTATGAGAACCGGGAATTTCGGCAAAGTGAGGCATTAGATATCTCAAAAAAGACAGAGCGTTTTTACCAGTGAGCATCATTTAGGAATGACCGTGACGTCGGCATCGACCGGAGCGGTCTTCCAGTAGGCAGGTGCCAGGGTTTTTATCTGATTTTTTGTTGACGCTTTCGGGCGTCTGGGTATAATCATTAATCGAGACGTAACTTCTTTTTGATCAAGCATTTATCTCGTTAGACGGCATTCTATTTAAAGGGGTCTACATGTTCGGATCAAAAAAGATAAGTGATGCCAATGCGGACCTGAGCAAAGAGGATATTAAGTCTTCGCTCCAGGATATCCGCAGGTATTATTTGGCCAAAAATGCTGAAACCGCGACGGTTTTGGATAATTTTCATGCGTTGGCTTTAACGGTGCGACACCGTATTGTTGACCGCTGGATGAAAACCCAGACGGCCTATCATGTGCAGGACAGGCGCCGCGTTTATTATCTTTCCATGGAGTTCCTCATCGGGCGGCTGATGGGCAATTACATGTTCAATCTCGGCAAGGAAAAAGATGTTGAGGCCGCGATGCGCGACCTTAATATTAATCTTGAAGATGTGCGGGACCAGGAGATGGATGCCGGGCTTGGCAACGGCGGGCTTGGCCGCCTGGCGGCATGTTTTCTGGATTCAATGGCAACGATGGGGATTCCGGCGCACGGTTACGGGATCCGGTATGATTACGGTATTTTTAATCAAAAGATCAAAGACGGCTGGCAGGTGGAGCTTCCCGATGAGTGGATGCGTAACGGCAATCCCTGGGAGATCCCGCGTCCCGAGTATCAGGTGAAGGTGAATTTTTACGGGCGCATTGATCCGGCGGCGCGCTTTGGCGAGCGGTGGGTCGGTACGGAATCGGTGCTGGCGATGCCTTATGATATCCCTATCCCGGGGTATAAGAATGATGTGGTTAATACCCTGCGGTTGTGGTCGGCCCGGGCGAATGACGAATTTGATTTTGATTATTTTAATCATGGTGATTACGAGCGCGCGGTTCAGAAGAAAATTTCTTCTGAAAGCATTTCCAAGGTGTTATATCCCAACGACAATGTGAGCCAGGGGAAAGAGCTGCGCCTCAAGCAGGAATATTTTTTTACGGCTGCGTCTATTGCGGATATTATCCGCCGCCACAAGAAAGACAAGATAGACCTTCATCGCCTTTTTGAAAAAGTTTGTATCCAGCTGAATGATACGCATCCGACCATGGCGGTGCTGGAGCTCATGCGCGTCCTGATGGACATAGAGGGGTTCGGCTGGGAAGAGGCCTGGCAGGTGACGGGCAAAACTTTTGCCTATACCAATCATACGCTGATGCCGGAAGCGCTGGAATGCTGGAGCGTTGACCTGATGGGGGTTGTCCTGCCGCGGCATCTTGAAATTGCCTTTGAATTAAACCGTCGTTTTTTGGAAGAAGTCGCGCGCAAATTCCCGGGCGACAGTGACCGCTTGCGCCGCATGTCGGTCATCCAGGAAGGCGCGCCTAAAAAATTGCGGATGGCGCATGTGGCCATTATCGGAAGTTTTTCTGTTAATGGCGTTTCTGCCCTGCATACGGACCTTCTCAAGGCGCAGCTTTTCCGCGATTTTCATGATATGTATCCGGAACGCTTTAATAACAAGACCAACGGCATCACGCCGCGCCGCTGGCTGTTGAAGGCCAATCCCAGGCTGTCCGACCTTGTGACCGAGACTATCGGTGATAAATGGGTTACTGATCTTGACCAACTGGAGCGCCTTTTGGCCCGTAAGGATGACCAGGCCTTTCAGGGCCGCTGGCGGGCGGTCAAGCAGTCAAACAAGGCCGCGCTTGCGGATTATATTCTTAAAACGATGGACATTACGGTGAATCGTGAGTCTCTCTTTGATGTGCAGGTTAAGCGTATCCATGAATACAAGCGCCAGTTTCTTTTCGGCCTTTACATCATGTCGCAGTACCTTGAGATCAAGAATAACCCCCGTGCGTTCATTCAGCCCCGCACGTTTATTGTCGGTGGTAAAGCGGCGCCGGGTTATCATATTGCCAAGCTTGTTATCCGCTTCCTTAACGGGATCGCGGCGCTTTTGGGTGATGACCGTACGGTCCGCGATAAATTACGGCTGATTTTCCTTGAGAATTACCGTGTTTCCCTGGCAGAAAAGATCATGCCGGCCGCTGATTTGTCTGAGCAAATATCGACGGCAGGCATGGAGGCGTCGGGAACCGGGAACATGAAGTTTATGCTTAACGGGGCGCTGACGATCGGCACGTATGACGGGGCGAATATCGAAATGGCACAAAGCCTCGGGGGCAAGGATATTTTTATTTTTGGTCTCAAGGCCGATGAAGTTTCTGCCCTGCGCCTGAAAGGGTACGACCCGCGCGCGTTTATCAATGAATCGCCCCATCTGCGGGAAATTTTCCGTCTCCTGGATAATGATTTCTTTTCTCCCGGAGAGGCGGGGCTTTTTGATCCGTTGCTCAACACCATTTATAACGGTGATTATTTTATGCTTTGCGCTGACTTTGAAGCCTATTGCCGTGCTCAGCAGGATGTGTCGACGCTTTATCAGGATGCCGGGGCATGGACGCGTGCGTCCATTGTGAATGTGGCTAAGGCCGGTCCGTTTTCCAGTGACCGGACGATCAGGGAGTATGCCAGGGATATCTGGAAGGTGTAGCGGTATACAATCAGGGAGGGGAGTATGGAAAAGAAGAGTCGTGCGGCAAAGGTTGTGGGCGTTTCAAAAAAAGCGGTGGAGAAGGCTCCGGTTGCGGAGAAGAAGCCTGTGTTCAAGGCTGTCATGGAAAAGTTGTCCGGCGGCAAGCCGGCGGCGGAGAAGGCCGTTTCCCGGAAAGCGGCGATCGGTCATGAAGAGCTGTCGCGCCGGATCCAGGATAAGGCGTATGAGCTTTACCGTAACCGCGGATTAAATCACGGGGATGATCAGGCTGACTGGTTTACGGCGGAGCAGCTGGTACGTTCCGAATTGGGTTTATAAGTATTTCTTGCCGGAGTTCCAACCACTGGAGGGATCATGGGCTCAACGCTCGTTCCGTCACGCAGGATTTCTGAAACTTCTATTCCCATGACTTCCCTGGAAAGGGATCGTCTTATTATGGATGCCGAAGGGCATGTATCTAAGGCTTTTTGGGATGCGCACGTGTTTACCGATTTTGATGCCCATCTGTTGAAAGAGGGAAATCATTTCCGGCTTTATGATAAGCTTGGCGCGCATTTAACGGAACGGGACGGTGTGAAGGGCGTAAGGTTCGCGGTGTGGGCGCCTAATGCCGCGCAGGTGTCTGTGATCGGTGATTTTAACGGATGGGCCAGGAAGGCTTCGCCGCTTGTTACCCGCCGGGATGAAACCGGTATTTGGGAAGGGTTTATCCCTTTTATCGGTCACGGGCAGGTTTATAAATACGCGATCACGACCCGCCAGGGCTGGGAACTTGAAAAGGCGGATCCTGTGGGGTTTCATTCCGAAGTGCCGCCGAAGTCCGCCTCGATTGTCTGGGATCTCGGCCACGGCTGGCATGACGGGAAATGGATGTCTTCCCGCCGGAATCGCAATGCGCTGAACCGGCCTTTTTCGGTGTATGAGGTTCATCCCGGATCATGGATGCGGGCACCGGGTGACCGCGCGCTCACCTACCTCGAACTTGCGGACAAGCTGACGGCCTATGTCAAGGATATGGGTTATACGCACGTGGAGCTGATGCCGGTGATGGCGCATCCTTTCCAGGGGTCGTGGGGCTATCAGACGGTCGGGTATTTCGCGCCGTCCTCTTTTTTTGGCTCCCCGCAGGAATTGATGCACCTCATTGACAGGCTGCACCAGGAAGATATCGGTGTGATCCTCGACTGGGTCCCTTCGCATTTTCCCAATGACGGCCATGGCTTGTGGCAGTTTGACGGGACCGCGCTTTATGAGCACGAGGACATGCGCAAGGGATTTCATCCCGACTGGAAAAGCTCGATTTTCAATTACGGCCGCGTCGAGGTTAAAAGTTATTTAATTTCCAGCGCGATGTTCTGGCTGGACAAGTATCATGCCGACGGCTTGCGGGTTGACGGGGTGGCGTCCATGCTTTACCTGGATTATTCGCGCCAGGAAGGCGAGTGGATTCCCAATTGTTTCGGCGGCCGCGAGAACCTGGAAGCGATCAATTTTATTGAAACCCTGAACCAGACGGTTTACGGCGCGCACCCTGACGTGCAGATGATTGCTGAGGAGTCAACGGCCTGGACCAAGGTGTCGAAGCCTGTTGCTGACGGCGGGTTGGGGTTCGGGATGAAGTGGAACATGGGGTGGATGCATGACACCCTGGTTTATTTCAGCAAGGATCCGGTTTACCGCAAGCATCATCATGATCAGCTGACCTTTGGTCTTTTATATGCGTTTACCGAGAATTTTATGTTATCCTTGTCTCATGATGAGGTTGTTCACGGCAAAGGGTCGCTTTTACGCAAAATGCCGGGGGATGATTCCCAGAAATTCGCGAACTTGAGGCTTTTGTTCGGCTACATGTTCGGCCAGCCCGGGAAGAAGCTGCATTTTATGGGCGGTGAGATAGGTCAGTGGGATGAATGGGATTATCAGAAGAGCCTGGACTGGCATCTTTTGCAGTGGGATCCCCACCGGGGGGTTCAGCAGTGGATGCGGGATCTGAACGGGATGTACCGGCGTGAAACAGCGCTTCATGTGGATGATTTTACCCATCACGGGTTTGAATGGATTGACTGCGGCGACTGGCAGGGAAGCCTGTTGTTCTTTTTGCGCAAGACGCATGACCGGTATCAGGACGTTGTGGTTGTGTGTAATTTTACGCCGGTGACACGCGAGGCGTACCGGGTGGGTGTTCCCTGGGGCGGGATGTGGCGTGAATTGTTGAATTCTGATGCCAAGGAATACGGCGGCACGGGTGTGGGTAATGCCGGCAGGGTTTGTGCCGAGGCCGTTCCCGCGCATGGCCGTGAATTTTCATTATCGCTGAGGTTGCCGCCTTTGGGCGTGATCTTCTTGAAACGCGAGTAAGGAGCCGATGAGCAAGTTTGTTTGTGTGCACGGGCATTTTTATCAGCCCCCGCGAGAGAATCCATGGCTTGAGGAAGTAGAGCCACAGGAATCAGCCCAGCCGTACCATGACTGGAATGAGCGTATTTCTGTCGAATGCTATGCCCGCAACGGGGCATCCCGCGTGCTTGATGCTGACGGGCGCATCAGCGGGATTGTTAATAATTATTCCAAGATAAGTTTTAATATCGGGCCGACATTGCTGTCCTGGCTGGAGCGTAAAGATCCGGATGCGTACCGCGCCATCCTCGATGCGGACCGGTTAAGCCGCGAGCGTTTTTCCGGGCATGGCGCCGCCATGGCCCAGGTTTATAATCACATGATCATGCCCCTGGCCAATGCGCGCGATAAACGCACCCAGATTGTTTGGGGGATGCGTGATTTTGAGCATCGTTACGGCCGTAAGCCTGAGGGGATGTGGCTTGCGGAGGCGGCCGTGGATATGGAAAGCCTGGATATTATGGCGGAGTACGGCCTGCTTTTCACGGTGCTGGCGCCGCATCAGGCGGGGCGTGTCAGAAAGCTTCAGGCGACATCGCGCCCATGGGGGTCCCGGGATGAAGGGCCGGTTGATTTGCGGCGTCCCTATCTTTGCCGTTTGCCGTCAGGCCGCGCTATAGCCGTATTTTTTTATGACGGTGCCATTTCACGGGCGGTTGCCTTTGAAGGGCTTTTGCATAACGGCGAAGCCCTGGCCAACCGCGTGCTGGGGGCGTTTGACCCGAGGGACTCTTCCGATCAGCTGGTTCATATTGCTACCGACGGCGAATCGTATGGCCATCATCACAAGTTCGGTGATATGGCGCTGGCGTACGCGCTTCAATATATGGAAGAGAACGGCCGCGCGAAACTGACGGTTTACGGGGAATATCTGGCCAAGCATCCGCCGGAATATGAAGTGGAGATTGTGGCGAATTCTTCCTGGAGCTGTTCGCATGGCATTGAGCGCTGGCGGGGGGATTGCGGCTGCAATTCCGGCGGCCAGCCGGGATGGAACCAGCGCTGGCGCGCCCCGTTGCGGCAGGCCCTTGATTTCTTACGTGACAGGACGGCCCTGGTTTATGCCCGTGAAATGACGGCCTATGGCGTTGACCCGTGGGTGGTCCGGGATGCTTATATTGACGTTGTCCTTGACCGCAGCCGGTACAGCGCCGATCGTTTTCTTTTTCAGGCGTTCGGCCGGGAGCTTTCTTTTGCCGATAAAAACAAGGTTTTACGGTGCCTTGAAATCCAGCGCAATGCCCTGTTGATGTACACCAGCTGCGGCTGGTTCTTTGATGATATTTCAGGGATCGAGACCGTGCAGATCATCAAGTACGCGGCGCGCGTCCTGCAGTTGGTCCGGCGTGTTTCGGATGAAGATATGGAGCTGGCATTCCTGGAAATTCTCGGGAAGGCTAAAAGCAATGTGCCCGAAGCCAGTAACGGCGCGCGCATTTACAAGCTTTATGTGGAGCCGTCGATTGTTGATATCCTGCGGGTTGGCGCGCATTACGCGATGAGCTCGCTTTACGAAAATTTCGGCAAAGAAGCGCGGCTTTATTGTTTCAGTGTCCGCCGTAAGGCGTACGAGCGGCAATCCGTTGGAAAATTGACGCTGGTCATCGGCCGCGCGGAGATTGTTTCCGAGGTGACATGGACAACGTTTGATGTGAGCTTTGCCTTGCTGCACCTGGGTGACCAGAATTTTATCTGCGGGGTTGATTATTACAGGGATGATGATCTGTTCGCGCGGATGCGGTCTGATGTGGCTGGTTTTTTTGGTGACGGAGATGTCCCGGGGGCTCTCGGTGCCGTTGGCCGCTATTTCGGGGATAAGAACTATTCCCTGTGGCACCTTTTTAAGCAGGAGCAGCAGGTAATCCTGGAGCGTATTTTTGCTAAAACGATGCAGGAAGTGGAGTCATCGTTCCGGCAAATTTATGATGATCATGTTTCGCTGATCCGCATGCTTTCGGAGCATCATATTGTCCTTCCCAAGATGCTGGCCGGCGTTGCCGAGTTTGTCCTTAACCGGGACCTCACGCGTCTTTTGGAGGAAGAGGGGCTTTCCGTTGACCGCCTTCAGCACCTGGCCGCTGAAAGCCGCCGTTGGCCCTTCAAGCGCAACAAGGAGAATCTTGACCTGATGGCAACCCGCAAGGTCAATGCCATTATGGCCCGCGTGGCCGGTAATTCCGGGGATACGGAGTTTTTAGAGCAGGGCGCGCAGACGATAGAACTTTTATTGGGTTTCGGCCTTGAAATTGATTTTTGGAAAGCGCAAAATATTTTTTACGGATTGGCGCAGACGGTCCTGCCGGAACGGCGCGCGCTGGCTGTCAGGGATGAGGACGCCAGGCGATGGGTCCGCGCGTTCAATTCTCTCGCGGAGACGTTTAAGGTAAAGGTTGTCTAGGATGGCGGCAGGGGTCATTGATATAGGGTCCAATTCGATCAAACTGCTCATCGGCGAGCCGGCGGATGGGGATATCATGATCATTGAAGCCCTGAAGAATGTTGTGCCGATCGGGCGTTCAACATTCCTGAAAGGGCAAATATCCCAGGAACCGATCAATCTCACGATCAGCATCCTTGAAAAATATAAGAAAATTCTCAAGGATTATAATATCACCCAGGTTTTTGTGATCGCCACGACTGCCGTGCGCGAAGCGTCCAACCGGCATATTTTTGTTGATACGGTGCGCCGCAAGACCGGCCTTGAAATCGAGGTCCTGAATGTCGGCGATATTGTGTATTACATTGATGCGTACATTTCCCACAAGCTCAAAGACACATACCCCGTTCATAACAAGAATCTGCTGATTGCCGAAATGGGCGCGGGCAGCCTGGATATTTCACTCCTCAAGAAAGGGTTTACCCTGACCAATATGGGGTTGGCCCTGGGGGCGCTGCGGTTCAAGCAGATCCTGAGCCGCATCGACGGGAGCCGCGAGGAGCTGGCTGAGGCCCTGCAGGAGTATATTGCCAACGAGTTTTCTCATTTCCGCACCTGCCTGCCGCGCGGGCATGTGGATGATGTGTTTCTGATCGACGAGAATCAGGAATACCTCAAGGCGATCCTGCCCAACAGGAAGGTTTCGACCAACTTTTTTCAGTTTTCCATTGCCGATGTTGAGCGCATTATCGGCGAACTGTCGTCGAAAGGGGCTGAGGAAATCGCCAGGGATTACGACCTTCCCCTTGAAAATGCCGGGACACTTTTACCGTGCATGATCATCCTGAAGATGTTTTTCACGCTGACGCAGAATTCGCATGTTTATATCATGGAAACATCTTTGGCGGAGGCGGTGCTTGCCAACAAGGTGCTTGGGCTTGAGCTGTCAAAGCGGTATAACAAATCCAACCAGCTTATTTCCGTGGCGCATGCCATCTGTGAACAGTACAATGTGAATATTGAGCATGCCAAGCATGTGGCAATGCTGTCCCGGATACTCTTCGAAGGGCTTGCCGGTCAGCTGGGCCTTGAGGACAGCGAATTGCTGTATCTGTCCCTGACCGCGTACCTGCATGATATTGGAAAGTTTATTTCCAACCGTTCTCATCACAAGCATGCGGAGTATATCATTAATTCCCTGAATCTTTTCCGCCTGACGGATGAGGAGATCAGGGTTATTGCCTGCGCGGCGCGGTATCACCGGCGGGGAGACCCTTCCAAGTCGCACCTGGGGTATAACAGTCTTTCCGGCGAGAAGCAGATTGTTGTTCAGAAGCTGGCGTCGCTTTTGCGCATTGCCAACGCGCTGGATCACGCGCATTTGCAGAAGGTCAAGGCCCTCAAGGTGCTGCATGCCGGGGCCAATGAGATCACCCTGCAGGTAGACACGCGGGATAATTTCCTGCTGGAAAAGTCCGATTTTAACGAAAAGAAGGAGCTGTTTGAAAAGATCACCGGCAGTCGCCTTAAACTGGACATTAACGGGGATTTTTAGGACAGGATACTTATGGCTGCCGCAGCGCTTGAAGACCGCGATAAATTTATTCACCGTGATATCAGCTGGCTTTTATTCAATGAACGGGTCCTTGAAGAATCCCAGGATACGGATAATCCGCTCCTGGAGCGGGCCAGGTTTGTTGCCATTTTTATGAATAATCTGGATGAGTTCCTGATGGTGCGTTATGCCGGGCTCAAGCGGCTGCTGGATGCTGAATATAACCGCCGGGATAATTATGGGTATTACCCGCAGGATGTACATCGGGATGTCCGGAGCCGTGTCGAAGAGCTTCTTCGGAAGGCGTACGGTATCTACGAGCAGGAGTTGATCCCGGCCCTGGCGCGGGAAAAGATTTGCCTGAAGCGCGCGGACGAACTTAATCCTGATCAGCAGAAATTTGTGAAGCGTTTTTTTGATGCGACGCTGTATCCGATCATCACGCCCATGGCCATTGACCAGGGGCACCCTTTCCCCGTGCTGGCATCCAAGACAATTTCTTTTGCCGTGCACCTGGAGCGCAAGGGCGAAATGCACCTGGCGGTTATTCCGGTGCCTGCCAATGTGGCGCGCCTGGTTAAGCTGCCTTCGGCCAAGGACGGCCATGAATTTATCCTGGTGGATGAAATCCTGCGAGAGAATCTCAAATCTTTTTTCAGGGGATACGAGATCAGGGGTGCGGCGCTTTTCCGCTTGATCCGCGACAGCGAGCTTTCTGTGGACGAGGAGTTTTCTCCGAACCTGCTGAAGTCCATTGAGGACGAAATCAAAAAACGCCCCCGCGCGAAAGTGGTGACGCTCAGCGTTGAAAAAGGGTGCACGGACAGCCTGCTGGACGTGCTGACCCAGGCCCTGGCTTTTCCCAAGGACGAGGTTGATTTTGTTCAGGGGGGCATGGACCTGGCGTTCTTGTTTCAGCTGGTGGCGCAGGTGCCGGAGGTCCGGCTGATGTATCCTGCCCATGTGCCGGCGAAGCTTGTGTATGACAATATTTTTGACCGTATCAAGGAAGCCGATTTGCTTGTGCATCTTCCGTATCAGTCGTTCCAGCCGACAATGGATCTTTTGACGACGGCGGCGGTAGATCCGGATGTGATGGCCATCAAGATGACGCTTTACCGGGCGAGTGAAGATTCAGGCATAGTGGCGGCGCTCAAGCTGGCGGCAAAAAACCGCAAACAGGTCACGGTCCTGGTGGAGATCAAGGCGCGTTTTGACGAGGAACGCAATATCGGCTGGGCGCGTCAGCTGGAAGAGGCCGGCTGCCATGTCATTTACGGGATGCCGGGCATGAAAATTCACTCTAAAATCACGCTGATCGTCCGCCGCGAAGAGGGGCGTACGCGGCGGTATGTTCATTTGTCAACGGGGAATTACAACGAGAAAACGGCGCGCCTGTATACGGATTTCGGATATTTTACGGCCAATGATGATTTTGCCCGCGACCTTTCGGATGTGTTCAATGTGATCACCGGGTATTCCCAGCCAGCCCGCTGGAAGCGCGTCATTTCCGCGCCGTATGACCTGCGGGAGTATTTTTTTGAACTCATTGACAAGGAAATTGCCTTTCAGAAAGAACACAAGAACGGTTATATTTTCGCCAAGATGAATTCGCTGGAGGATACCAGGGTTGTGGAGAAGCTTTACGAGGCTTCCCGGGCGGGAGTCAGGATCCGGCTGCTGGTCCGCGGCATTTGTATCCTTGTCCCCGGCGTGCCTGGCATGAGCGACAATATCACGGTGAGGAGCGTGGTGGGTCGTTTCCTGGAACATTCCCGTGTTTTTCTTTTTCACAACAATTCGGATTTCAGGGTTTTTCTGTCGTCGGCCGACTGGATGAGCCGGAATTTTGACAAGCGGATTGAGCTGCTGTTTGAGATCAGCCGGCAGGAGCTTAAGGATCATTTGCGGCTGGTCCTCGAGATGTCATGGAAAGACAATCAGAAAGCCCGCGTCCTTTTGCCGCAAAGGAATTACGGCTTCACCAAGGCGTCGAAGGAGAAATTCAATTTTCAGGATGCATTATTGAGGCAGTATGACCATGCTTGACGAGAAGATATTTTTTTCCCAGGTGATCCAGGGGTATTTGACGGGCGCGCTCGCTGAAGAAAAGGTCCTGCGCCGCCCCGGCGCGGATATCGAGGTCCTTCACCGCGCGCGGGTAGCGTTGCGGCGGCTTAAGAGCTCGCTGTCGGATTTGCGCGATGTCGTTTCGGCCCGTCAGCTGGAGCGTCCGCTGGCGTGTGTTAATGCCTTGCTGAGTATCCTCGGGCACGCGCGCGATATGGATACCAAGATCGCTTTCCTGAAAACACTGGCTGCCACGCCGGGCGCGAAGCCCTATGCCGCCGGAATCCGTGAAATTATTGACGAGCTTACGGAGGACAGGGCCGAAGTCCAGCCCAAGATCCTGAAGGCGTTTGACCGTGTCCGCCGGGAAAAAGGATTCCGCCTTGTTGAGAAGCTGCGCCCCGACCTTGAGGCCGCGGACATCACCCTGGATGAATGGGCCAAGAACCGGATGACGGTCCGGCTGGAAAAGATGCTGCGCTGGGAGCCGTACGTGAAGAAGCCCCGCCGCGAGAAAGAGCTGCACAGGATGCGCATCGCGGCGAAGAATCTGCGGTACACCCTTGAGAATTTCAATCCGTTATACTTGTCGCTCCAGCCTTTTATCAAGGCGTCCGCGGAGCTTCAATCCGCCCTGGGGCAGGTGCACAGTTACGATGTCTGGCTGGGGCTCCTGGGCATCTTGCGCGCCAGCGCCGGGCGCAGTAACCGCTTTTCGGAAGCCTTGCGGTTTTTGCGCCGGGAATGCGAAATGTCCCGCGCTGCGGCGTACGATGATTTCGTGAAGCTCTGGCAGGCGCAGAAACGTTCCCGGCTGTGGGTTAAACTTGACCGGTTTGCCGACGCTTAGGGCATGAAGATTCTTCTGCTGGCGGATATTCACGCCAATCTTCCCGCGCTGGAGGCTGTCCTTGAGGCCGGCGAGTCCATGGATTGCGATGAGATCTGGTGCCTGGGGGATATTGTCGGCTACGGCCCCTTTCCTAATGAATGCGCGCGCCTGATCGAGAAAAGGGCATCGCGTGTGATCCGTGGCAACCATGATGTCAGGGCCATGGTTGAATATCCGCGCCAGGAAAAAGGCGCCCGAAAAAAAGAAGATTACAAGATTTTTGTCTTTAAATGGACCCACGGCGCTTTTGCGCCGGATGTCCGGCAGTATCTTGGTGCGCTGCCGCTGGATTTACGTTTTGAGGTCAAGGGGCAAAAGATTCTTATGGTTCACGGCAGCCCCCGGGGGATCCGTGACGGCATTACGCCGTACACAGCTGCCGGCCGTCTGGACGAGCTTGCGGCAGAGGCGGAGGCCGGGGTTGTCCTGGTCGGCCATACCCACGATGCCTTTTTACGCAAGGCGGGAAGTACGATTTTCATTAATCCCGGTTCTGTGGGCCGGCCGTTTGATACGGACTCGCGGGCGTCTTTTATGGTGCTTGAAATTACCGCCGCCGGGGTGCGCGCGGAAACGCACCGGATCCCATACGATACGGCCGCGGTGGTGGCGGAAATGCGCCGGCATAAATTCCCTGAAGTTTTGGTTATTGCCTTTGCGGAAGCCCGCAGTCCCGCGGATGTCCTGTTGCCGGAAGTCAAAGGAGACCTTTCAGCCGTGGCTCTTCGCCTGGGTGAACACCATGCGGTGGATCACGCGCATGCGCGCCATGTGGCGCGCCTGGCGCTTCGTTTGTTCGATACTTTGACGGCTCTGCACGGGTACGGCTTGCGGGAGCGCGGGCTTTTGCAGGCAGGGGCTTTACTGCATGATGCGGGGATAGCCCGCGGCGGCGAAGATCATCACAAGTCTTCGCGGGATATTATCCTTGAAGATACGGCGCTCCCGGTGTCGGAGCGCGAACGTGTGGTGGTGGCTTTGATCGCGCGGTATCACCGCCGGTCATTGCCCAGGCCGGGGCATAAATATTTTGCTGAATTACCGGACCATCATAAATTGCTTGTTGAACGGCTGGGCGGTATGGTACGCATGGCCGACGGGCTTGACCGGTCGCATCAGGGGCTGGTTGAGGATGTTGACGCGGAGATCCTGGAGGATTGTGTGCGTGTGAAGCTTCAGGCCGGGAGCTCGATTGACCAGGAGATCGCGGCGGGGACCATGAAAAGCGACCTTTTCACCCGTGCTTTCGGAAAATCAGTCCAATTAATTTTTACAGGCGGGGTCTCGTAGGGGCGGGTTCTAAACCCGCCCTGGACAATGGTTCCAAACCCGCCCTATAATTCAAGGGGCATTATGCAAAGCAAGAGTGATAAATATTTTATCGGCATCGACGTGGGCGGCACCAAAGTTTACGGCGGCCTTGTAACACCATCGGGGATGATCGCAGCCCAGCACAAGGAGCCGACACCGTTGCGTGCCGGTGCCCGGGATGTCCTGCGGGTGATCGATTTGCTCATTAAGGAGCTGTTAAAGGCCGGCGGAGCGGTTCGCGGGAATATCCTTGGCATCGGCGTGGCGATCCCCGGGATTGTGGACAACGCGGGCAAGGTGATTGTCACGCCTAACATCAAGTTGAGCGGGACAGATTTAAAGCGGATCCTTGAGAAAAAATATAAGGTCAGGGTGGCGGTGGGCAATGATGTGAATCTCGGCGTTTTGGGCGAAAAATGGCTGGGGGCGGGGCGCAAGGCGCAGAATGTGATCGGCCTTTTTCCGGGGACGGGTGTCGGCGGCGGGGTCATTGTGAGGGGGGATTTTTTGACCGGGCATCAGGGCGCGGCGGCGGAGCTGGGGCACATGTGCATTGATCCGGCCGGGCCGCTGTGCACGTGCGGGAATACAGGGTGCCTTGAAGCCGTGGCCGGGCGCTGGGCGATCGAGCGGGATATCCGCCAGGCGGTCAAGAAGGGCGAAAAGACAATTATCAGTGACCTTGTCGGCGAGAAGCTGGAACAGATCAAAAGCGGGACGCTGGCCAAGGCGATCATCGCTAAAGATCCGGTTGTGACGCGCATCATGTCGCGCGCGGCGGACGCGCTGGCCGGCGCGTGCGTGACGCTTAACCATATTTTTAATACCGAAATGTTCATCCTGGGAGGCGGGGTGGTTGAGGCGTGCGGTGATTTCTTTTTGCCGCGCATTGAGCGGGCGCTTAAGAAAGACCCTTTTTTCCGCAAGCTGCAGACGCCCAAGGTTGTGGCGGCGAAGCTGGGTGATGATGCGGTTATGCTGGGGGCGGTGGCCGCGGTACGCCAGGGCACGGACCTGAGCGCGATCACGTCGGCGTATTATCCCAAACTCAAATACATGCCTTCCGGCAAGGTGTTTGTCAACGCGACACCAGTCGAGCGCCCTCTTTATGTGCGTGCTGACGGCAAGCTCAAGGACCCGGAGGAGTTTGTCCCTCCGCATATCACGCATGACCTTGTGGAGGAGCTGACCAAAAAAGGCCCGGACACCCTTTTTATTGCCGTCGGCAAGGATAAACGCCTCGCCTTTTCCGCCAAGGCTGAGAATTATCTTAAGAAAAAACACATCCATATTCACATTCTACCCACCCTTGATGCTGTCAAGGCCTACAATGCCTGCGAAGAGCGCAAGGCCATCTTTATTTACCCGGCGTTGGTGGCGGCAAAATCTGTTAGTTGATTTTATTACATTTATCATATATATTTATACTATCGTCTGACAATCAGTGACATTCTGGGCAAACGCGTGTGAACTTTCATTATCAAAGGAGTTTTATGTTCGGTCATTTTGAGAAGACATCTTGCGGCAAAGGGTTAAAAAAGGCATTATCACTGGCAGTCATGGGTTCTTTCATGCTGACGGGCATTGTTCCCGCCGGTTATGCCCAGGGCGTGATGGATCTTCCCAGGCCCGGTGCCATGGTGCTGCCGAGTGCGGCGTATGCCCCGGTATCTTTGCGTGCCGTTAAAGTTTATCCTGACCAGCCTTTGGTATTTGATTTCATCGTCGATAGCGGCGACACGAGTGCCAACCAGTCCCTGATCAAGACCGAAACCGAGAAACTCGTAAAATACTTCCTGGCTTCCCTCACCATCCCTGAAAAAGACCTCTGGGTCAACTTGTCGCCCTATGAACACGACCGCATTGTGCCTGAAGCCTTTGGCCAAACCGAAATGGGCCGCGATCTTTTGGCGCAGGACTATATCCTCAAACAGCTGACCGCCTCGCTCATTTATCCTGAAAAGGATCTGGGTAAGGAATTCTGGTCGCGCGTGTACGCCAAGGTCACCCAGGTGCTGGGGACCGCTGATCTGCCGACGAATACGTTCAATAAAGTCTGGATCATGCCTGACCAGGCCAAGGTGTATGAAGTGGGCGATACCGCGATTTTAGGTGATACCCGCATGAAGGTCATGATGGAAGAAGATTACCTCGCACTCAAGCAGAACAGCAAGGATCCCTCTGCCGGTATGGACCAGATGAACAACGCCGACATCCGCGACGCCGCCAAGTCCGCGAGCGACGTCATGCGCCAGGTCGTGATCCCCGAGATCGAAAAAGAGATCAACACCGGCAAAAACTTCGCCCTCTTGCGCCAGGTCTACCAGGCCATGGTGCTCGCCATGTGGTACAAGAACAACCTAAAAGACAGCCTCCTCGGCCAGGTCTATGCCGACAAGAACAAAGTCGACGGCGTCGATATCCTTGATAAAACCGACAAAGAAAAGATCTACCAACGCTACATCGCCGCCTATAAAGAAGGCGTGTTCAATTACATCAAAGAAGACGTAGACCCCGTGACCCAAGAAACCCTGCCGCGCAAGTATTTTTCGGGGGGGTTTAATGGTGATCATGCTGAAAAATTGGTGCGGGATAATACAGAAAAAGTTACGGCTGATCAGTTGCCTACAAATGTTCGGAATGGGGATGGCAGTGATCGTTTGAGTATGGCTACGGTTGCTATTCAGAAGCCGGAGCCAGTGACAAGAAACAGCCAGTGGGATACGATGTTGGCGGGCCAAAGACAGTATAGTGTTGAAAGTGATTTGAAGGAATATGGTGAGCAAATAAGGGCATACTGGTCAGGGACGAAGGATACAACGGCATATAATTCAAATATTAAAGCCGCCGGTCCTGACGATGTAAGAATGGTAGATGAAATGGATGAAAAAGATGCAATCTTGTATGAGAAGGTTGCTGTTAATTTTTTGAACGAGGGTAAGTTCATGGCGGGAACAATGGTTGCGGGTGCTAGTTCGCGGATGAATGTAGAAGAGGCGCCAGAGTATGTGATTGATATGAATGGTGGAAAGAAATTTCTTTCTAAGGCTCTTGTTCCGGTTGGAAAACGTGAGGATGAAGAAAAGCCAATCACGTATCTTGGTTATTTCATGCGAGACTTTAAGGCGTTGGAAGATCAAATTAAAGAAGCAGCAGAAGCGGCCGGGGTGGTAAGTAAGGTGTCGAAAAATGGCGTGCTTTTGCTTTCGAATGAAACATATTTACCAGAGCATGTGCAGGCCATTCGGGAGCATGGAGGTTTTGGGTTTTCAGAAGATCGTGTGCACTTTTATTTGCAGCCAACAGCTCCTGTTATGTTGGTTAGGCCGGAAGTGGTAAGGGCGGTAGGAGGATCTCCTGAGCAGATAAAGTTGGCTGAGCAAGCCCAAGAGGAATTTAAAAAAGGTAATTTGGAGGCTTTGTTGGATAAGAAAGATC